>NZ_CAWQGX010000001.1:0-26550 GCF_963894685.1 Proteus sp. G3927
GGAATGGTCACCACCGGTGTGGTATCCACCGTACCATCACCGTCTGTATCGCCCGGAATTTGCGTATCAACCATAAAGTCCGTAGGTTTACCTTGACCACTGGTATTACCCGCCGGATCAGTAATTTCTGCGGTAATAGAATAGTTACCATCTGCTGTCACTTTATCTGCGGGGATAGTCACATCGGCTTTGCCTGCTGCCACTTCATCTGCAGTCAGTGTGTGTTCAACAGTGTCGGTTGAGCCGTCTGGTTTAGTAATAGTGAGTGTCAGTGTGTCACCTGCCGCACTCCCCCCCGGTACAGTCACTTCGGTCTGTACGCCATCTTTTAGCTCGTCAGCATTTACACCGTCAGTAGCTTCTGGAATGGTCACCACCGGTGTGGTATCCACCGTACCATCACCATCGGTATCGCCCGGAATTTGTCCATCAACAGCAAAATCTACTTTGTTTCCTGGTTTGGCTGGATTATTGCCTTGAGTTATGCTGACATCGACACTGTTTTGGCCGTTTTGTACCGCATCTTTAGGAATATCAATCGAAATCTTACCTGCAGCAACATCATCTTTAGTTACAGTGTATGTAATCGTTTCTGTAGTATTATCTGGACGAGTGACCGTTAAGGTGATTTCCGCCCCTTCAACCGTACCCGCTGGCAAAGTAACTTCTGCTTGTAAACCGTCTTTCAGCTCTTCTGCATTCGCATAACCATCGTCAACTTCTGGAATGCTTAAAACAGGCATATCTGATACGGGATCAGGTTTGGCTGTTACAGTAACATCATCACTTTTATTACCACTCGGATCTTTCGCACTTGCGGTAACATCACTATTATCTTTTATCTTATCATTAGGGATAGTGACTTGATTATTATCTGTATCAGGAATTAATTCAGGATCACTTGATGTCCAGCCATTATCTCCCTTTTCTAATGTGACAGTATTTGAATTACCATCCTCATCTTCAAAAGTAACATCTACAGAATCACCTTTATTGGCATCTTTTGGTAAATCGATAGAAACAGAACCATCATCTTCAGCAGTTAATCCTGGCTTACTCGGCGCGGTAATATCAGCCTCATTACCTTTATTATTGTCACCACCATGATTTCTATTAGCTAAAAAGATCGCTAATGCACTACCGATTGAACCAGCAACCCATAAAAATAGACCAATTCCATCATCATTATCAGAAAGAGTACCTGTTTCACCAGCAACTAAATGTTCTAAAACAGGACCATCTTGAGTAATAGTTGCTTGTCCCATTACACCATTTGAATCTAAAACATTTAAAGTGGCGTAACATTGTTGTTCCCCTGGTTGGCATTCTTGCCAAAAATCTTTAATAACAACTTCTATATTTTGTTCTTTACTAGATAAAATAAGATCATCCGATTTACGATGCGCTTGAATATCTAATGGAGAAAGTTGAGTATCTGAATCAATTAACTGATACACATCCCCTGCTTTCGCCGTTATAGTATGCTTAGCATGAGGTTGTAATTGTACTTTCTCGTTTGAATTCTTTTCAAAAAAGATTATATTCATATATAACTCTCGTATAAAATGTCTCTAAATTAATTTAGAGGCTATCTAATGTAATACTGCTAACATCTATAAATATCTACCTTTACTTTCTATGACCTATCCTTCTCCTATTATTTATTTCAATAAATTCAAATTGACATAAATTATTATCAACAATAGAAAATGAAGATGTTTCTTTCTCTATCAATTTAATAAAATGAATCATTGGAATATCAAAAAAAGCGCATACTCTAAGTAGGAAAGATACACTCCATTGAACTTCTCCTCGCTCAATCCGTGAAAGGTGCTGTTGACTTATTCCAAAGGCTTTTGCCAATTCGCATCCTGACAGCAAAGAACGTTTTCTTAAAAATTTAATCTCTCGGCCTAAAATCTTATTTATGTCCATAAAAATACCAACATAAGGTTTTAAAAAATACCAAGATAAAATAACCAATTGTTTTAATTATATTTTTTACATGAAAACAACATTACTCTTTTTACTCTCACCTACTGATATCTCTTAACATATACATCTACCCATAACTAAAACAATCCAAATAAGAGTAGCAATACTCTATTTATGAGAACTTTACGCTTTTAATAGAATTCTTTTAAGCCAACAAAATGATAAATTAATCACCCATTATGATAATTAACAAAATGATAAAATTAGACCAAAAGAGCAAAAGATAAATAATAATAATTAACATATTTAACATAAAAAAACACCAAAAATGTTAAAACAACCTTTTTACTTAATATAAAATTCCCAAAAAAGATAAAGATATATGGAGGATCTAAAAACCCTCTAAAATAAATAGGAAAAAATAAAGTAACAAATACCTCACAGAAAAATAATGCAATATGATAAAAAATAACCCAATTAGATAATTAAATCTAAAAACGTTATTTTTTAATTTATTTATTTCCATCAACATGATAATAATTTATTTACAAAAGCTTATAAATTAATAATTTTGTTTATTGTTAAATATACAAACAAAAATAAACCATTTAATATTAGATTAGGAAGCAAAAGAATTTAATATGAATGCCTATATAGATAATACTTTAAAATTTAAAAACATTATTTTCTCTAACCACATTCTTTTGTTAATTAGAAAAGATTGTGAAATATCCATAACAAAAGATAATGTTAAATATAAAATAGATAACGACAGTATCGTTTTTATAAAAAAAAATTCAGCATTAGATATTATCTTAGGAAAAAATAAAATGCCTGAATTTATATTTTTATCTCATGAAGTTATGATGGAAGTATTAAAAATTACTATTAACAATAAAAAAGAGGAAGTTACTCAAGATAATAATAAAGATAGCTTTATAAAACAAGCAAATCATGAAGATATTCTATTTTTCAATAGATTAAAAAATAAATTTAATGATGAAGTCATTACAAATAACAAAACTTCGCTTAGTCAGATACTAAAAATCGCATATTTACTGTTAAACTTTGATATACCTAACCTTATATTAAAATCAAAACCAGAATTAACATCAGTAAAAGTAAAAGATATTATTATTAGTGACTTACAACATAGCTGGTCTCTAAAAGAGATTAGTAGTAAATTATTTATTAGTGAGTCTTCATTACGAAAAAAACTTGAAGCAGAAAAAACTAATTTTATGACTTTATTAACAACGGTAAGAATGGCACACGCAATGAATCTTCTGGCTACAACAAATTTAACAATAGGACAGATATCTTCATTGTCTGGGTATAAAAATACTTCCTATTTTATTAAAAAATTCAAGAAGTATTATAAAAGCTCTCCGAAAAAACTTAAATGTCTAAATTATAGGGATAAGATAATTTAAAGAACAAATGTTTTTATCTAATTTACCTGAATTAAATATTTCTATATCATAGCCATCTCTTCTCTTGGCTTGCAATAGCGGTAATTCTCTCATATAGATAATATTGGATAAAATCATATAATCTTCCCAAGAGCCTAAAAATGAAAATAGATAATACTTTAGACCTTCCTTATTAAAGGAAAAATTATAATCATGAATATATTTTATATTATATTTTACAGTAATTTTATTTTTAACTTTACTACTAAGGAAATAATTATAAGATACACACAAATTATCATTTGATGAATCAACAAGACTTTTTATTATTTCAATCTGTTTTTTATTTTTATAGCCTAGCCCCTCTATTGCAATATTTGACTTAAAGTCAAAAGGAATAGAAATATCAAAAAACTTAAAATCATCAGAATTATTATCAAGCAATCTATCTTTTGATAAATAAATTAACTGACAATTTATTTTTTTAAAATCAAATACTTTATGTTGAGGTCGATAATATCTAAAATCCCAAAATTTACTTTTTCTATAAAATTCAGGCGTTACCTTAAAATATCGTTTAAAAGCTCTTGAAAAATTCTGCTGAGAAGTAAAAGAGTAATCATTAGATATTTCTGATATAGAATACCGAGTTAATTTAAGCAAAATAGCTGACATAGATAACTTTCTAGACAAAATATATTTAGCAATAGTTGATTTTGTTTTATGCAGAAATAGATCTTGAAAATATCTTTGACTATAACCAGATTTTTTTATTACATCTATTGTTGAAATTGGTTTAGTCAGATTATCTTCTATCCAATCAAGGATATCGTTAATTATTTTATCATGCATTTTTTATCCTCTTTAAAATATATTTTTATAGTATTATAATTGTGCTATTTCATTATTATTTATCAAAACCGCTATAGTATCTAATTTTAAATCAATATTTTTACATTATAGCCCAAATAAACCATTATAGTTCAATTAATAAAAATTATTTATAAAATCATTTTTATCAATAAGTTAATTAATCCCAAAAAATTTTAATACGTTACAATCGTATTATTTATAAATTTAATCACTCTATTTCAAAAAAAATAAGCCTCTACTTATCCTAATGATAAATAGAGACTTATTCAGATAATTATATGAAAATATCTATCAATTATATGCTAAATCATAATATGTCAATCAAACGTAACGATTAGCCAAGCTGAACCTTTATAATCTCCAGCTATCGCATTTGTTCCTTGAAGATGGCTGGTTATCTTAATTGTTCTCAAATCATTAATGTCAATTTTAAAATCTTTACCTTTTTGCCCGGTTATTTCATCTGTCATGGTCAATTCACTATAAATTTTATTATTGCTGTTTTGGGTACTCACCATCGGTAATCTTTTTTGAGGATCGTTATCAGTTATATAATCGAGACGTAATCTCACTTTTGTTGCTTTTGAAAAAACACAATTATAAGTTACACTTTCTGTAACTAAGCTGTCATAATTTAATGTATTGAGTTGCCCATGCTTTAAATTTAAAGTACTTACTTGTCCTGTACTTGTTACTGTTTTACAAGAAGAAGTTACGTTTAATTGTGATGCTGCTAATCGCATAGGAACAGTGACATCATTCAATGCCCAAGAATTTTGAGGAGGACTCGTTCCTGATAGTGTAAATGCACGAACATAACCTCCTAGATCCATTTCAGGTATAGGTAGCTGAGAATCAATAACCATATCATTTATATAAAATGTCACACTGATTGGAAATTGTACAGTAAATTCACTGGCATGAGCAGTTAATGTTGGTGTAGCCTGTTCACAAACAGCTCCTCTTATATTTACCCAATTCAACATTTGAGTATCAATGGTCATTACCAAATTACTATTAATACGATATGCCATATGGCCTTCTATATTGGTACCAGCCATAGGTACATATGTAAACAAGCGATGATATGCATTATACCAAGAAATATTTGTTGAAGCATGTCCCCAAGTAAGCCCGATGCACTGAACAATCCCCGATACACTTACACTAGATGGTGTTTTATTGATCACAATCGTATTACCAACTTTATAATAGTTTTTACCATCTGTACCTTTCACTGGATTTAATGCAATAGGACTGTTACTTGCCAATTTAATCATATAGCCAGTGTTTATATCTTGAATTCTTGGCGCATAATCAGCAATAGCAATAGATGTAAATATAAAATTAATAAAAAAAACACTTAATAATATTAAGAAATAAATTAGGTCATTTAATAAATGTATTATTACATTATTTAATGCTATTTCTTTTTTCCACGAGGAAAATTTATGTATTAGTTTCAACATAAAAAATATCCATTAGTTATAAGTCACTGAAATAGTAACTATTGAATTGAACGTCCCTAGTTTTAATTGATTAATAGGCACTGTATTTACTAACTGAGCTTGTAAGTCAACACGATAAAGAGTTGAATTAATTCGTTCTGGATTGATTTTATGCTTTTTACTTGTTTCCAGTGAACGAATAGTTCCACCAGTCACTTCATTAATATCTATACCTAACCCATCAGTACTTGTTGCTAATATATTTTTTCCTTTATATAAAAGCGTACTTCCTCCTTTTGGGTTTAAAACAATGGCTAATGTATTATTAAAATTACAGTCTGATATATAAAGTGAAAAATCTTTTACCACAGGAGATTTAGTCAGTGAAGATATCGTCAATGTATCAAAACCAATTTTTAATGGAGCACTACCATTTTCACTACGTATATTACAAACAGGTTCAACCATTGTTGCAGATATATTAATAAAAATATCAGCATTACATACTAGAGAAATAAATAATAAAGCTACACCCAATAAATTTTTCATTTTATTTAGCCATATTAGCACTATTCATACTCCACATTAAAAGTTACGATACTGGAAAATTCACCAATCTTAATTTCTCCTATTGCTGGCTTACGGACAAAAACACCAAACTCAAATTGTTGTGAACCATCAACAACACTTACATCTCCAATTGTCATCGGTTTATTCCATATAACAGACCTTCCATTATTATCAATAATTCCTAATAGTGCTCCACTATCCCCTTTAGTAATAAGAAAATGATTACCATCGATATCAACTAATTCGTTACTTTTCCAGGTTAATTTAATACTTTTCTGTAAGTCAGTTTCACTACACTTATCAATCGCAATCGTGAAATGAGTCACTTTACTAATTTCATTTTCATTAATAAATTGCCAACGTAGATTGTGTAAAATAACTTTTTTATTTATTGATTCTGAAGCGACTTGGCATGCAACACTGATTAACTCACCGCTAAATTCAACATCTAAATTATTGGCCGCTAATGCTTGAGACTGCCAATTACATATTGTTAAAGAAATAAGCCCTAGAAATTTCACCATCTTATTCATAACTTACCTCTAAACGTAATATATGTTGATCTTTCATTAAGGTGGGTAAATATATTGGATTATTGCCATTGTGTAATGAAAGTGAATAATCTTCAGAAAATAGCCTTCGTTGTATATCATAATAACGAATACTTGCAGGAGTATTTGCTGTTACATCAAATAAGTTTATGGTGCGATAATCTTTTCCAGCTCCACATCCAATCAAACTTAAATTATTATCAAAAGATAAATTACAAGGCGCATTAAACAGAGTGGCTCTCACTTGAACTACTCCTTGATGTAATGGCTCATAAACTGATTCTTTTGTCGTAGTACTCACGGTAGAACTTTCGGCTATAATAAATTGACTGAATGCACAGCCAACAATGAGTAAAAGCACTTTGAACCATTTGGCTATTTTAAAAACGTGATATTTACTCATTACTTTTCCTATATTCCAATATTGTTAAGAATTATTGTTCACCAGTTACCATACAGGTATCACCTTGGCAACGAAATACCAACGATGGTTTACCACCATAATCATTAATATAAGTAAGATAAGGTGTAGATAATATAGAAGACGCAATATCATGAGTCGATTTAGGTGGCACCATGACAACATCAAAAGGATTTTTTTCAGCGGCTGCTTTACTATTTCCAAATCCAATTATTGTTAAATTAAAAGGCGTTATATTATTAACTCGGTAGCCTTGAGCCGTTTTGGTTAATGTCACTTTATGTGTCCATTTAGTTTCTGCTTCAGATAAAATACTATTTGGACGATAAAATAGTTTTACACGAGATTGCAAAGCAATTTGTAATGTATTGCCATCTGTTGATTTCGGTGGTACTTCACGTAAATTAAAATAAAATACCGACTCTCTATCTTGTGGTAATTTATGTAATTCTGGTGTTGTACTTAACCTAACTAAACTATAACTATTTGGCTCGATTCTCTGTAATGGAGGCGTTGCTAAAATAGCACCTTTAGTTAATTTATTCCCCTGCAAATCTTCTATCCAACTTTGTGCGAGATAAGCTTCTTCAGGATTATCATTAGAAATAGTAATATTAATTGACTTTTCCGTTCCAGGGAAAATAATACGCGTTCTATCTAATGTCACAGCACTATGTGCCGCCATCGAAATAAATATGGAATACCCAACAAGAATACAATATAACCCACGACTAAAATTAAACATAACTAACCTCACAATATAAAACATTTAATTAATAATTAATTTTCTGTAATTTTTGATATAGTAGGTGAAGAGCAAGGTAGCAATAACATGCTAGTTGGCGATGCTAAATCTTCAGGAAGTGACAACTCACATTGTTTTTTCCCTGCCCAATAAACAGATAGTTTTTCTTTTGATGAAATGCCTACTAGCCATGTCACACCATCTTCACCAACAATACCCAACTCACGATTATCCGCATTACGTACACTTGCCCCAAAAGGCGGTTTCTTACCATCATTTAGGGATATAATGGCAAACAACTTTTCCCCTTTCATTACTGATAAACTGCGATACCCTATCGCCCCTTTAGTCAAGGTAATATCAGTTGTTGATTCTAGCGTTTCTATATTTTCAGGTAGCTGACTGGTATTAATAGAAACCGTAGATTTACGATAACTATTAACATTAGGAATAACTGCAAGTCCAAAGTGATTAGTTTTGATAACGCCACTATCTAGAGGTACATCACCAACCCCTGGTGTTTCAATCATTAAACGAGTATCACCATTAGCTGAACGATGCAACGCAATACCTTGAGTTGTAGCTGTAATACCACTGTTAATTGATGCACCAACACTACGATATTGTTGTGGTACATAACTTGCGTTAGCAGATAAGTTAGCTTGAGAAAAGTCGCGAGAATAATAACCACTGATACTTGATTGGCTATCAATTTCTTCTCCATGACTATAGCCCACATTCAGACTATAATTATCGCGATCACTATAACCACTATAACTTGCTCTATGGCTATATTGATTACTTTTACCAATACGAGAATATGATTCAGAAAACGAAATGCTATGGCCTTTATATAATGGTATTGTTAAATACAGATTAATAGCATCATCTTGATAACCACTATCTCGTTCAGTTCTGGTTGCTGATAAAGATATATTCGCATTTTGCTGAGATAACATTGGAATACTGATATTAGTACTTGCGTATAAACCATATTGTGTTTGAGGTTTATCTTGCCAATAGGTACTATATTGATAATTTAGTGATATATTAAAATTATCAAAATACTTGTTTATATAAATTTGATAGTTCTCTTTTGGAGAGCGAATATCATAACCAGTACGACGTTGATCCATAAACTGAGTTAATGTGCGATAATCTCTAGCAGCAAATCGATACCCAGCAAAAGTAATATCCGTGCGTAGTGCATCAAAAGATTTTGCATAATTAAGACGATAAGAACGCCCTTTTATTTTTTTATCAGTAAAACGTGCAAAAGACTGAGTAATATCAAGTGATAATGCCCCAAAAGAAAATAGATCCCGTCCTATACCAATCGCCGTTGCCTGATAATCGCTGTTAAATTGTGTTCCCCCATATAACGACCAAGCATTAGATAGACCATAGGAGAATTCACCACTGAATACGGGTTTACCTGTTAAATGATGTCCATCATAACGAGTTTTACCCATCACTAATTTATAGATCAGACGGCCAGGGCGAGTTAAATAAGGTAATGAGGCAGTACTGATACTAAATTTTTTCTCTTCTCCATTTTCTTCACGGATTGTGATATCGAGTATCCCTCGAACACCACTATCTAAAGTTTGAATACGAAATGGTCCAGGGGGTACTGTTGTTTCAAGGAGCACTCGATTTTGGCTACGAACAATCACTATTGCATTGGTATCTGCTACACCTGTGATCTCTGGTGCATACCCCACTAATTTGGGAGGTAGCATGCGATCATCACTTTCTAATGAAATACCGCTGTATTGCCATGATTCAAAAACATCTGAGTAAAAATAATTTTCTCCAATAGTTAAAATTGAAGCCAATTTTTTCAAGGAGGTAAAACCATAAAGACGGCTAAAATCAAAATCGTGTATTTCTTGTGATTGTCTGCCACCCCGCTTTTTTTGATAGATAGCACTATAATCACCACGAAAGCGCCAAACACCTAAATTAATACCCGCAGTACCATTAGTGGACAAATAAGTACGTTTATCCCCCTCTTTTTCTTCGGTGATTGAAACATTAGCGCTGTAATCAAGGAAAGCACCATTAATTCCTTCTTCCCATAATGCAGGGGGAGTCCAATAAGGATCTCTATATTCCATCCATAATTGGGGGATCGTTATTTTGAGTGATAGTGTTGGGAGATCAATAACTGTTTGCATTCCTTTCAAAACAGAAAGATCAAGGCATTGACTATTAGGGTATACAGTCACTTTTGGTTTTACAGACTCTTTTAAACCAATAGAATCAAGTAAGTCAGCAGGTATACAGATAGCTTGTGTTTGCGTTTTTTGCTCTAAAACCGTGATATCGCGAGGTGCACCTAAACGTTGTCCATTAACAAAAACTGTTAATACATAATCACCAGGGGGAACATAGCCAGCAATGGAAAATTGGCTCATATCGATATTTTGTATATCTTCTGCATCTAACACATCGATATTGAATTCTGTAGCATAAGCAGAAAACACACTAATACTCATTGTCAATAATACGACTTGCCTTAACTGATTGAGTTCAAATACCATACTATTCACCATCCCCATCCTAGAGGTAATAAAATACTTTATTCATTAGAGCCTAAGAAAATGCATCTACCTTTATTGATAATGGATAAAAAAACGAACCAGTCCTTGGTAATCTCCAGCTCGTAAAGGTTCTCCGGTGAGTTCTAGCCTAAGGAAGTAACGCAGATAGAGGATTTGTCCCGATTTATCTTGTCGTAATACGCTATCGAATAAAGGATATGTTTCTCCTGGTATTAATGCATTTTTATTATTATCTAGAACAGAAACCCCTAAACCTTTAGATGTGCCTTGCAAGATAAATGCATTGATATTACTTACGCTCTGTCCATCAAAACGTATCATCCATGTTTTGCTGTCAATTGACGTGTAAATGCTGCCACAGTCACGAAGTTCTATTTCAAATGGTAAAGTCTGCTGTTCGCGTTTTTCTTTGCTTGATAACATAGCTAAAGTTAAAGAAGAAAAATCAACCGTTTGATAACGATTTGACATTACAATAGAACAAGGAGTTGAGATAACACTACCCACTAGATAAGTACTTCCCTCATGCTCAATAACTTTAGGATCGAAAGCCAATGCTGTACTAGAAATAAGTGACAAAAGACTGCTAATTACTTGCAATCCTATACGTCGATAAATAGCCACTTTCTTCTCCATTATATAAATAGAATCTTCAGCTTTAGCTGGTTTATTTCTAAGTTAATAAAAAACCCATTGATATATAAAATAAAACCAACGAAATTAATATGAAAAATAATAAATTAAAAAATTCTTATTCAAGAGATAAAATTGACTGCCAGCATTTATATTTACTAACAGTCAATTTAATTCATATTACTGATAAGTTATACGGAAATTAGAAATTGCACTAAATTTACCTTCAGAAACATCTTTACTTGCATCAACAGCTTTAGCAAGAGCTTTAAAGGTTAATACATTATCACCCTTTAGATTTGTAATACTTGGTAAAACATCTTTTGCTTTTCCAAACTCAAAACCATCAATTAAAATTCCCAAGTTATTTGTATTACCAGCAGAAGTAGCCAATAATGTATTTGCTGTATCAGCATAATTTTGTCCAGTAAAGACAAGTTCCATTGATTTAACCGGAACAGGCTTACCACTAGTGGCATCTATACCAAAATTAGTAAAATCACAACCTGTAAATTCAATATCAAAATCAGCCTCAACCATTTTACCACTTTCTAAGGCTTTACGAGAAAGTTGGCCAAACTCAACTGTTTGTGTCATTGAAGATTGAGCAATATTACAAGGCGTATTTACAACAGAACCCGTAAATGTGATAACACCTGTATTAGCATTATCAGCCATAGCATTTAAAGAAATAGCGGAAGTAGCTAATAGAACAGTTAATGCTATTTTATTAAATTTCATACATCATTTCCTTTATATTTGACTATTTTAGTATTTACCGACATTGAGATAGGCTATCTCATAAAAGAATATCCTTATTCACGCATCCCTATTAAAAATATAAATATCCATATTGGAATCTTGTCCATAGAATTTAATTAAAAGCTAATCATCAGAAATAATTTTAAATTTATCACTAATGATAACTTTTAATAGATATTGAATATTAAGATCTAGAACATCAGATATTAACAATAGCTTCTCAAAGCTTATTTTTGACTCTGCTGTTTCATATCTAGATACCTGCTGTTGACTGACATTTAACTTTTTAGCTAAATCTTCACCTGTTAGCCCTATCGCTTTTCTTTTTGAACGGATCTCTTTCCCTAAGTATTGATGAATAGCTTTAGTATCGTAAGTTTTATCAATTTCGTATTTTTCTCTTTCCATAATCTATTTTCTATTAGCTTTATAAAAATGGGATATATCATGCTAAAATACGAGCATGCCAGTTACTGCTTTATGATTGTATTTTATTAAAACTAACTTTTAACTTTGTTTCGCAATGTTGTTGATGCAATAAATGCTACATGAGTTATTACAATGCGTGTTAGCAAAAAAACTACAAAACTCACAAAATTCACAAAAAACAACATGAATATCAATATGTTAGATAAAAACCAAAATCGACTTAATTGATTTGTTTAACTTTAATTTTAGAAGTGATTTTACTCATTTTTAAATAAATTTAATTCCAATACCAATTTATTTATAAAAGCTTTCCACTAATTCCCTGAGTAACACCCCCATTATAAATAAATTTAAATAATGGTAATTCCTAAAGATTATAGAGACTTATAATATTAAATAATAAAATTCACATAGTTAATCTATACGAATAAATAAATAAATAGATATCTTGCTTTATTTGTTACCAGTAAGTTTCTAATTGTTATTTAAATGTATTAAAATGCGATAAACAAATTTTTTAGTTTTTTTAACTTGAAAAAATAATTTTTTAGCTTTATATATAAAAAATACTCCTTTTCTAGCATTAAGAAGAATAAATATCCAAATGACGTATTGGCGGCACTATGTATCTAATTAATGATGACATTATATTTTATAGCGATAAAAATTTATTATTTTCAAAAAAACTCAATAAAGAAAAGAAAATTTTAGCACCTTCATCTAAAATGCTAATACATCTTATTACCGTTAATGAATTAGTTACGCAACGAGAATTATTTAGAATTGGCTGGGGAGATAAAGAAAAATTTATAACTAATAGCGCTTTCTATCAAAATATTCTTTTATTAAGAAAAGCATTTAATGAGCTAGATATCGATGATGAGATTGTTATCACCGTTCCTCGAAAAGGGTATATCATTAATCACAATATTAGTATTGAAAAACTATCTGACAATAATATTCAAGATATAAAATTAATCAATGAACATAAAATTAGTGATATTCCTCACATAAAAAAAGAAATAGAAGAAGATATAAATACGAATATTAATAATAAAGATCATTCTTTATTATTAATAAAAAAAACAAGCATATCTTTATCAAAAAAGAAATTATTTATTATTATATTTACATTGATAGTCTTATTTTTCGTTGTTATTTTTACTTTTAATTACCTAGATAGTAGAAAGCATAAATTATATAACTATAGTAACTGCGGAACATATAAAAAATATAATTTATTTTGTAATAAAGAAATATTAAATGAGGAAAAAGAAAATTTAATTGATAATTATATTTCTAGTTATTCAGATTATAATTTCATCTATATAACTGAAAGTGATTCTTATTCACGAACATCATTAATATTATGTAAAAAAAAGTTTAGTCCTATTAATTTCTTGCATAATCAATGTGTGTCTATTTATGTATTGGATAATAAAAAATGAAAAAATATAGTGCTATTAGTGTATTAGTTATCATTTTAAGTTTAATAATTTATTTTAGTTTTTACTTCAATCAAGAAAAAGAAAATGTAATAAATTGTGAAGCAAAGTTAATTATTTATGATAAAGAGGATACTAAAGCTAATTTAGAATTAATGTTTACTTTAGGGGAGGAGCAAGGATGGGCAAGTATTCGAGGTGTTATTGATTATAACGGCGATTTGATCCCAGTATATAGAAAATCTTTTTTTGATATAACCAAACTGAAAACTAGCTACAAGCTAGCATCTACACAGATCCTTATTAACGATAATAACAGTGAAATTATCAATAAAATAATTCCCAATTTATATGTAAAAGAGGGTTGGCAAAGAAGTCTTTCTGTTTTTAGTCAAAACGATGGTGGTTATTTATTCTCATCTAACAATGTATACTCATTTTATTGTTATTAGTATACAAAAAAGACAAATATAAAATTCTCTTTTTTACAATTATGGTAGTATCTGAGTACAATTTTTAGACTAAATCAAACAGTAAAAGAATCACTTGTGGAAAACAACCTGCTAAAACTACAATAACTTTATCACACAGCAGATAAATACAGAAAAACGCTCATGACAGATACTAATAAAAAAAAGTTAACAATCAATGATATAGCCAAACTTTGTGGTGTGGGCAAATCGACTGTTTCAAGAGTACTTAATCAAGATCCTATGGTTAATGAAGAAACAAGGAAAAAAGTTACCTCAATTATTGAGAAATATAAATTCACGCCGTCAAAATCTGCACGAGCAATGCGGGGATACTCTAATCGTTCTTTTGGTATTATCGTCACTCGCCTGGATTCTTATGCGGAAAATCAAGCAGTTAGTGCCATATTACCGATCCTTTATCAAAACAACATTGACCCTATTATTTTAGAAAGCCAATTTAGCCAAGCTAAAGTAGAAGAAAACTTAAAAATGCTCGCCCACCAGAAAATCGATGGCGTAATATTATTTGCATTTTCAGGGATCAATGCGGCTAACTTAGCAAGTTGGAAACAAAAAATGGTTGTTATAGCAAGACCACTAGAAGGTTTTGTTTCCATTTGTCATGACGATGAACGAGCTGTTAACGCTTTAATGCATTATTTCCATCGAGACAAACATTATCAACATATAAGTTTTATCGGGATCCAAATTAATGATGAAACAACGGGTTTATTACGTTATCAAACTTATCTTCAATATTGCCAGCAACATCAATTAATATCTCAAGCTCAACTTGGTGAACTTAATTATCAAAGTGGCTATTTACTTGCCAAACAAGCATTAGCAAGCAAGCCTCAAGCTATTTTATGTGCGACCGACTCTCTGGCCTTTGGTGTACAAAAATATTTAGCCGAACAGAAAATAGATCATATTGAGGTGGCCTGCATCGGTCGTAATGATCTACTCACCTTTTTATTTCCTCAAACTAAATTCTATCGATTAGGTTTTAGAGAAAGTGGACAAGAAGCTGCTAACATATTGATACAAATGCTAGAAAAAAATATTCCTGCACAAAAAATCATTATATCAAGTCATGACTTAAACCCATGATCAAATAAATTAATGATCATTAACTGTGATCTTTATCTTGTTATGGGAACGTTCCCATTGGATAAAAAGAAAGATCTCGATATATTAAAAATAACCCTACTATTATGAGAATATTAATATGTCGATACCTCAAGACAACCAAGCCATTGAAGAGTTAATTACTCTTGTTGGAGGTTCAGATAATGTTATTAGCGTTTCACACTGTCTAACCAGATTACGTTTTGTTTTGAATGATCCCAATCTCGCTGATATAGATAAAATTAAAAAAATATCTTTTGTTAAAGGCTGTTTTAATAATGCGGGTCAATTTCAAGTTATTGTTGGTATGGATGTTGATATCTACTATAAATTATTAATTGATAAGCTTTCATTAAAAGCTAAATCTAAAGATGATATAAAATCTGACGCGAAAAAGAATATGGGATTCTGGCAAAAGCTGATTGCCAATTTAGCCGAAATTTTTGTTCCATTATTACCTATCTTAATTTGCGGCGGTTTATTGTTAGGATTAAGAAATGTTATTGGCGAAATGCCTATATCAGATAATAAACCCCTCACTTATTTTTATCCTTGGTTAACACCAATATATGATTTTCTCTGGTTACCTTGTGAAGCCATCTTCCATTTTCTGCCTGTAAGTATTTGCTGGTCGAGTGTAAAAAAGATGGGCGGTACACCTGCACTAGGTATCGTACTAGGTATAACCTTAGTTTCTCCACAGCTAATGAATGCTTACAATTTAGGTTCACAAATTCCTGAAGTTTGGAATTTTGGTTTATTTACTATTGAGAAAGTAGGTTATCAAGCCCAAGTGATCCCTTCGATTTTAGCGGGACTATTTCTGGGATGGTTTGAGACTAAATTACGTCGTTTTATCCCTGATTACCTAAAATTAGTTATTGTGCCGATTGTAACTCTTATTGTCGCCGTTTTTGTTGCCCATGTTATTTTAGGCCCTATCGGTAGAAGCATAGGTGATGGTCTCGCCCAACTGATCAAGTTTTTAATGTTAGGTGATTTTGCCCCTATTGGTTCAACTATTTTTGCCTTTTTCTATTCTCCCATGGTGATCACCGGCTTACATCACACAACGTTAGCGATAGATTTACAAATGACTCAAAGTTATGGCGGTACACCTATTTGGCCGATTATCGCTCTGTCTAATATTGCTCAAGCATCCGCCGTTGTAGGCATTATTATCGTTAGCCGCAAATTAAATGAACAAGAAATTACTATTCCGGCAGCTATCTCTGCTTATTTAGGTGTGACAGAGCCGGCCATGTATGGCGTCAACTTAAAATATGGCTTTCCTATGCTGTGCGCAATGATTGGCGCTGCGCTAGCGGGTTTGATTTGTGGATTAAATAATGTGCTATCTAATGGTATTGGTGTCGGCGGATTACCCGGTATTTTATCTATCCAACCTACTTATTGGTTAGTTTATTTATTAGCAATGATTGTGGCTATTGTCGTCCCTATTGGATTAACCATTCTGGTCTATCGCTATAAAGAAAAAGCAGGCACCTTGCAAGTCGATTAATTTAATCTCAAACTAAAGGTTAAACATGAATTATATCTCTGTTATTCTTTCTGATACTGATATCACCATTAAATATCTTTCAGAAAAAAGCCATTATTCATTTAATACCACAAATAGCCATTACCTTGATTGGCTAAATATGGCTAAAGCTATTAATCATAAATTTAACTCTGCTCAAGGTGGTTTGATATATTCGACAAGTAATAAATCGGATAGCGCTATTATTAAAACCATTGATAATAAAGTAATAAATTTATCAAATTTCTTTACTGAAATATTTAATAAACCTTTTATTTATATCAATAAAGCGCAGCTTGAACATCATCATGATTTAGAAGAAAAAATGGTTACAGTTGCCAATAACTTTGCTTGGTCAATTGAATATTCAGGCTTAGAAACAGGAAAAGATGAATATTGCCAAGAGTCTCTCTTAACTACGGCCAATGGTTATATTGGGTTAAGAGGAACTTTGCCCGAAATGACTATAAGTGATGAGCACTACCCCGCTACCTATATTGCTGGCCTATATAATCAAGCAAGTTCACAAATAGAAAACCATCAGGTGATTAATGAAGATTTTGTTAATGCACCTAATGGACAATTTATTTCTCTTAAAATTGGTAAGGGAGAATATCTTCATCCAAAGCAACTGATAACACACCATTTAACACGTCATTTAGATTTGAAAACGGGTGTATTCACTAGCCAATGGCGTGTAGAAACCCCTGAAGGACAGCAACTTGATATTCATTGTACAAAATTTGCCAATATGGCTGATATGTCACATTACGCCATTTTATATACCTTTAAACCATTAAATTTCTCAGGTGAGATAACGGTTATAACTCGCCTAGAAGGAAATACTTATAATTACGGTGTACAACGCTACCGTAGCCTTAATCCCCATCATTATCATGTGTTACAAACTGGAGCGAATAAGCAACACGCATTTATATTAGCTCAAACAGATCAGTCAAAAATAGGGATCGGATTATCGTCAACAATAAGTGGTGATTTCTTTGCAAATGAAGATATTGTTTGTCATGTTTCAGATACGCTTGTTGAACAAACCATCACCTTCAACGCTCAACAAAATACCACCTATCAACTTGAAAAATGTGTTGCTGTAACAACCTCTACGGCTTACCCAGACTCATGGCAAGATGTGGTTAATTGGGAACAACAACCTTTACACAGCCAATTGATAAATAGCCAAAAAGCGTGGCAAACGTTATGGGATAGTGCCGATATCTCGATTTCTGGCGATCTGATGACCCAAAAATTACTACGCTTACATACCTTCCATTTACTGTCATCCGCATCATCATTTAGCAATCAGCAACATCAATTAGATGTTTCAGTCACCGCCCGAGGGTTACACGGGGAAGCCTATCGAGGCCATATTTTCTGGGATGAGATCTTTATTCTGCCATTTTATATTATGCACTTCCCTGAAACCGCACGCCAACTATTACTATATCGTTACCACAGGCTACCTGCTGCGCGTCTTGCGGCACGAGCAGAAGGATTTCAAGGTGCTATGTTCCCTTGGCAATCAGGGCATGATGGTAGTGAGCAAACCCAGACACTGCATTTAAACCCCTTATCAGGTCAATGGGATGCCGACCATAGTTGTCGTCAACGTCATGTCTCATTAGCGATTGCCTATAATGTGTGGCTATATTGGCTAAATACTCATGATCACCAATTTATGGAACAGTATGGACTTGAACTACTCAATGACATCACCTTGTTCTGGTTAGACCAATGTCAGTGGGATGAAGGCGATCAACGTTTTCATATTGATGGAGTTATGGGGCCGGATGAATTTCATGAGAAATACGCAGACCCACTTGAAGGTGGCTTAAAAGATAACGCATACACTAATTTAATGGTGGTTTGGTTGTTTAATCAAATAGAGATGTTCATAAACAATGAGCGTTTTTCTAAAAAATTACAACAGCTAAACCGCCAATCTAGCGTTTTCAATAAAATACAAGAAGTTAAAAATCGTATTGCTATCAATATTGATGATCATGAAATTATTGAACAGTTCTCAGGTTATTTTCAATTAAAAGATCTGGATTGGGAAAGCTATCGAAAAAAGTACGGCAATATCTATCGTATGGATAGAATTTTGCGTAAAGAAAATAAATCTGCCGATGATTACAAAGTTGCTAAACAAGCAGATACCCTGATGTTATTTAATAACTTAGATAAACAAACCGTACATTCCCTAATTACCTCTCTTGGTTATTCAGTTTCTAAGCACTTTGCTGAAAAAAATCTACATTACTATTTAGAAAGAACCTCTCATGGTTCCACACTGTCACGCATTGTCCATGCTTATCTCGCAGAACAAATACAGTTACATGATTTGTCATGGCAACTTTATCAAGATGCTCTTTATTCAGATTATAATGATATTCAAGGTGGAACAACTGCCGAAGGTATTCATACTGGTGTCATGGCGGCAACATTAAATACCACCATCATGGCTTATGCCGGTGTTGATATTCGTCAGGATATGCTGACCATCACCCCTTCTCTCCCTCAACAATGGCAAAAGCTAAGCTTTAAATTATTGCATCGCTCTACTTTATATCAAATTAATCTCACTCATAAAGAAATTAGTATTTTAAGTGATAAGCCCAGTACTATTTTAATTAACCATCAAACATATAAGCTAACCGCCAACACGTTATTAGTATTAAATTTAAATGGAGACACGCAAAATGACTAAAGGTCTTATTTTTGATCTGGATGGCGTAATTGTTGATACCGCCAATTACCACTATATTGCGTGGAAAAAACTATCTAATGAAATAGGAATTGATTTTGACAAAGAGTTTAACCATTTATTAAAAGGAATAAGTCGAATTGAGTCATTAGAGCTTATTTTATCTCATGGTAATAAAAGTGATGTTTATTCTGCGGATGAAAAAAAATCATTAACAGAAACAAAAAATAAATATTATCTTGAGTTATTAAATAATATTACTCCAAAAGATATTTTACCGGGTGTTTTAGATCTAATAGAACAAGCAAACAATAATCACATTCCTTGTGCTATTGCATCAGCTTCAGAAAATGCCCCAACCATATTAGAAAAATTAGGCATTAAGCATTATTTTAAGGCAATTGTTGATCCTAAAACACTCAAAAAAGGCAAGCCCGATCCTGAAATATTTTTGCGTGCGGCTGAGTTTATTCACATTCCACCACATTTATGTATCGGATTTGAAGACTCGATTGCTGGAATACAATCGATTAAACAAGCGGGCATGTATGCAATTGGCGTTACTGCTGATGGCCCCTTACCAGAAGCAGATTTAGCTGTTCACTCATTAACTGAAATAGATATTCATTCACTTTTTTAATAAAAAAAACATGGGGATAATAAACCTCCATTATTCCCGATATAAGGAATAAACAATGAACATCAAACACCTTGCGATAGCGACTTGTATCGGCATTGCCGTGCCGACAATTGCTCACGCCAATACAAATGAATTATCGATAGAACAACGTTTAGCTCGACTAGAAGAGAGAACGTTAGCCGCTGAAAAAAGAGCTGAGTTAGCAGAGCAACGTGCCGCTAAGTTAGAAAATGCGTTAAAACAAAATCAGGCGCTTAATAACAATCTATCACAAACTAGCGAAACTATAACTGCGCCACCGTCATCGCTGATAGAAACAAATACCGGTTATGGAAAACTCAAGTTATATGGTGATGTTGAATTTAATACAGATATTGCAAGTAAAAAAGGTCAGCTAACCTCCATTAACATGCGCTCAGGTAAAGAAAAAGACTATGGCGATTATGATAAATGGGGGATCAATGGGCGTATATTAATTGGCTTAGACGGAGAGCGTCTGTTAGATAATAAAAATTATGCAGGCTTCACTGTTCAACCTCTGGCAAATATTGATGGTAAGGTATCTCTCGACGATGCCGCTTTTTATTTTGGTAAAAAAGAGCGTTGGCAATTTAAGTTAGGTCGTTATGAAGCTTATGACATGTTCCCGCTTAATCAAGATACTTTTGTTGAATATTCAGGCAACACTGCAAATGATACTTATAGTGATGGTTTTGGTTATATCTACATGATGAAAGAAGGTCGAGGGAGAAGCAATAGCGGTGGTAGCATGATGTTTAATAGCCAATATAATAATTGGTATTTTGAAACTAATTTATTAATTGAAGATGGAACGTCTATTTTTGCTAACAAGGAATATCACGGAAATAAACTATATAATAATAAAAATGTTATTTATTTTCGTCCAGTTATTGCATGGAATAACAATAATTTTAAAGTTGCTGTAGCCTTAGAAAAAAATATTATCAATAATGCTTATGGTTATGATGATAAAAAAACGGGTGAATTTAGAGATCAATCCAAACGCAACGGTTATGGATTAACTTTAGGCTGGAGCAATCTACAACAAAATCCTGAAAATGGTGTCACAATAAATTGGAATACCGCTTATTTAGACGCTAACGATGAGAACGACTTTACAACAGGTACTAATATTTTATGGCGTAAATTACAATTAGGCTATATCTATGCCCATAATAATATTAAGTCATATACTATTAATAGTGATGATGATAACAATAATGATATTATATTTGGCCCAGGAAAATATAATATCCACACTCTCTATTCCTCATATGAATTACCTAATATTTTAGATATGGATAATTTTAAAATCTATTTAGGTGCATATTATTCTGTTATTAATGGTAAAGATATTGAAATAGAAAATAGCGATAAAGATCGTTATGGTGTAAGAGCACGTTTTAAATACTTCTTCTAGATTTAATTATTAATATATTGGATGAGAATATCATCCAATATACCCCATGAGAATAATTTTCATTTATATTAAAAATAAGAAAGATTAATATCAGTACAACATCTTATTTTATTTATCTTTTATAACATCTTTAACACAATAATGATTCATTTATGAAATAAGTCAGAAATATATCTCTTTTTAATTACGCCCTATCTCACAGAATATAAAATCCCTCTTATTTACCATTGACGAAATAAATTCTGAGAAGTAAATATAATAAGTAACGATTATAAAAATAGCAGACCATCTATAAAAGATGGCTTTTTTAATCTTTTATTTGTCTCATTTTTTAGACAGTTTTACAGAAAACACCGGAGAATAACCTTATGACTCAACCAATTACAGCAACAGACTTTTCAATTAATGATATGAAAACATTAATTGAAACAATGCAAATTTATAAAAAAGATAACCATGACAAAGGGATAACACGTATTGCCTATAGCGAAGAAGATGAAGCAGCCCATCTCTATCTTGCTAGTGTAATGAAAGAGGCAGGCCTTGAAGTCTATCGTGACGGTATTGGCACACTCTACGCTCGCTTACCGGGGCAAGATAGAACATTACCCGCCGTAGGAACAGGCTCTCACCTTGATACCGTTCCCCAAGGAGGCGCTTATGATGGTACCTTAGGAGTTATTGCTGGTTTTTATGCTTTGATGCAATACAAACCACAACAACTGAAACGTGATCTAGAGTTAATTGTATTCCGAGCAGAAGAATCGAGCCGATTTGGGTTTTCATGTATCGGAAGTAAAGTGCTAACAGGGAAAATTGACCGTACTCGATGGGAACAAAATAGAGATGATGAAGGTAATAATTTCTTTGATGTTTTAAAATCCCTTGGTTATCAGCATGAAAACTTAGATCAATGTTTACTTAAATCAGACCGTTATAGTGCATTTGTTGAATTACATATTGAACAAGGTAAACGTCTAGAAAACGATCAAAAAACAATTGGAATTGTCAATGGTATCGCTGCGCCAACACGCTTTTCAGTCACCGTAAATGGCCATGCAGACCACTCTGGTGCAACGCCAATGTATCAACGTCAAGATGCGTTAGTGGCGAGTGCGGGTATTATTACTGATATCAATCATGCTGCCTGTACGGAAGCGGTATACGGCACCGTAGGTACCATTGGTAAACTTAATGTCATACCAAACTCGATGAACGTTATTCCAGGGCAAGTAAAATTCTCCGTGGATATTCGTGGTATTGATACGGACAGTATTCAACGTGTTGTACAGCGTTTAACAAACAGTGTTGAGAAAGCAGAAAAAGATTTTGGTGTAAAAATAATAGTGCAACCTATTTCGGCTGAATCACCAGTAAAACTGGATGACTCAATTTGCCAAGTTATTGAAAATATTTGTCAAAAACACGATATCAATTATATGACTATGTTAAGTGGTGCCGGTCATGACTCAATGAATATGGCATCTTTATACCCGACAGCGATGATTTTTACCCCCTCTGTTGCGGGGATTAGTCATCACCCAGATGAATTTACGGAGTTTAGTGATATTGCAATAGCTGCAGATATCTTAGCGGAAACATTAGGTGTTCTAGCTAATCAATAATGACTGATAATCTCTTTTAAGCGTGTAATGGCATCATCATTTTTTATTGCTTTTGCCCATAACGTATCAAACAGAGATTGATATTGGAATATTGCTTCTGTTGATGAAGATACTGTCGCAATACCCGTACTTACATTAGGAAATTCACCTAAACGAAATGGACTAACCGCTAAAGAGAGAGGTGCTTTGTTTTGATAAAACAATTGAAAGGTTAAAGATGGCATCGTATCTGAAATAATCGCAATATTAAGATGACTATTTTTTTGCTCTAACTTTTCAATTAAATGGCTGATTTCTTGTTTTGCGCGTTGTTTTCTTTCTTGTTGAATGGCTTTACTTACATTAACAGAGCCTAGCATACCAACATAAAGAAATTTTTCGATTTGCTGTTGACTAATTAAATTATAAATATGCGGTGAGTGTAATGATTGATGCTTTTTACGCTCTTTTAAAATAGATAAAACTTCTTGTTGCTTCTTTGTTAGCGCATTTTCAGGAGAGGCTTCTGTTAACATTTCGACAAGCGTTTTATCATAACAATCAGAGGTTAATAAATAAGAAAAGGGTTCGAAATGGGTATAAATATGGGAAGATTGTGTTTCAAGTTGGCGCATTCGTTCAAAAAAACCATTAGCGCTAGAGTAATACTCCGTATTAATACCTAATAAGCTACTTAATGAGGTGTTAAGTAATCGAGCAAGATTATCTAATGTCTCAATTTTAACGATTTCACCCTTTTCTAATCGATAGACAGCGGCACGGGAGATCCCTAAACTTTCAGCTACATCTTCAGCTTTTAATGAGGAGGCAATACGATAAGCACGCAGTCGATGACCAATGGACAAGTAATCTATCTTTTCTCTTGATATATAAGACATTTTATTATTGCTCCACCAAAGATAAAGAATATGTATAAAAAATAGACATCAAATAATTTAGCCATATATAGTTTAAAGGAAATAGATAATAAAAAATATTACCTTCTTCACATAGAAATCAAACAAATCGCAGTAGTACCTAGCTGATAACATAAATTAGGTTTTAAATTAGGTGTTATCAAAACGATAGCCTCACCAGGGAACTATCATAATAATAATAAATAGAAAAGGCACTGTAATCATATTGCAGTGCCTTTTCTATTTAACAGGAAACATATTATCTTATTAACAATACAATCAACTAATAATATAACAACATAATAATGTAACAAAATACTGACATGTGTTTTTTCAAAAAGAAATCAATCAATAAAAATTTTATAATTAGCTAATTATAAAATTATCACATGAATTTATTTTATAAGATTAATGTAAATAACTTTTCATTGAATAAAAAAGGAATTGATATGACTATAATAATAAATATGAAAGAATCGACTAATTTCTATTTACCTAAAGGGATCGTAACAACAGGAGTTATGGCTGGTTGGCCCCAAAAATCACCAAATAAAATAACAACAGTAACTTATACATTTCCAGATTACAATACATATCGAGAAATTATAAAAAGCAAGACCCCAATAACAGAAAGTGAAGAAAAAAACACGTTAAAAAATATATATGAATATCATAGATTATATAATGTTAGGGAACAAAAAAAACAAGAATTAAACACAATTAAAGATAAATATAGCGAGGATTCAAAAAAAAGAATTAAAGAATTAGAAGAAGAAATAGAAAAAATAGAAGATAAGATTATTAATACAGTAGATAATATACATCCCTATTTTTATTTAACTCAAGAAACGATATTTCCTCATCAACAAGAAGTTATCGAAGATATATTACAACACACCTCAGATATATTATCTATATTTTTTTATAAAATTTCACCCTATATCAATGCTGATTTAAAGTTTGGCTATTATAGTCAATTTATTGATATGTCCACTCATAAATTAATTTCAAACTCTCGAAAAGGTAATGCTGCTAATCCTAACGTGGAAGGTACACCTAGGAAAGAAATAAAACCAGATGAAACTCATGACCTTCCTGGAACTATATTTGTTAATATTTCCACACAAGAATATTATAAAACAATCAATCAGGATGGTATTGATGAGTATATAAAAAATGAGGCTAAAATCAATGACGTGTATTATTTTAATAATGATAAAACTATTTCAATAGCAAGAGGTAATAATAATTTATTCAAAGAATACCAACAAAATAAACATAAAATTGGCTCATATGAATATCTTGTTTTTATGCATGAATTAGGCCATGCTCTAGGGTTAAACCATAGCTGGAAATATATACCAAATAAAGAACATAAAGTATTATATTCATATAAGTATTCAATTATGAGCATTGATTTTGCTGATATTGAAGAGGCAGATTTTGGTGGCCTTTATCCTATGACCTTTATGCTAGTAGATATATTATTATTACAATATCTCTATGGCCCAAATATGACCACACGCCTTGAAAATAATACCTATGGATTTAATTCCAATACGGGACGCGCCGCTTACTCTTTAAATAGCATAAAAGATAAACTAGTGAGCTGTATTTGGGATTCAGGAGGAATTGATACATTAGACTTTTCCCTATATACCGTTAATCAAGTCATTAATCTCAATGAAGGCTGTTTTTCAGATATTGGAGGATTACGGAGTAATATCTCTATTGCCTATAACACTATTATTGAAAATGCGATTGGTGGTAAAGGTGATGACACTCTCATAGGAAATCCTTTTGATAATAATCTCATAGGTGGTGATGGCAATGATTTATTCTATGGCGGTGATGGCAATGATTTATTTTATGGTGGCTCTGGAAACGATGTTATATACGGAGAAATGGGAAATGATGTGCTCTATGGTGATGATGGAGATGATATGCTTATTGATTATTATGGTGCTAATATGTTGAATGGTGGTAAGGGTAATGATCGGATCTGTGTAGCATCAATGGATAGAGGGCTTCCAGGCAGAAATATCATTCAAGGGGGAGAAGGTGATGATGAAATATATTTAGGCACAGGAACTCATAATGTAACCGGTGGACAAGGAAATGATACCTTTAATTTTTTCTGCTATGAGGGCATTGAAAGCAATAGTTCAATTTGGGATTTTGAAAAAAACAAGGATAAAATAACTTTGCTCACTAGGGATTATAGAAAAATAGATATATCAAAAATGAAAAAAGTTGATAAATTATCAGGAGATAAAAATGAATTTTCATTAAAT
>NZ_CAWQGX010000002.1:0-2655 GCF_963894685.1 Proteus sp. G3927
TAGCGGGTTAAACGCACTTTCCCCATGCCATAGCTATACAGTATTCCTCTTTGCCTATCAGCAGTAAGGTACACAGGAGGCGTAAAGAAAGAGAGATAGCCAAATAGCCATAAAAAACCGGGGAAAAAAATTAGCCAGCCAATGACGAGGTACTTTTCATATTGGCCATCAGTAAAAAATTCACCTGAATTATAAGCCTTTATATAATCCCAATAATTTATATTTTTTTTTCCCAAAATATGGTCTGTACGTGTTTACATATTTTAATGTAGGCGCATTTAAATTAAGTTCATTACTATATTTAGCCTCAACTTTTTCGACCATACTCTGAAAATGTCTTTTATAATTTATATGTTCGGAAATAAAACCAAATAATGTATAAAAGGCCATAACTAAAAGTACGATAAAAAAAGGTATTGTATTAGTGAGTTGGCTATTGCGCTGTGGTGAATTAATCACACAACGCTGTTGATTAACAGCCTCTAAAAATACCAGTTTTTGAGGTGCTAAAGGATCATCGTAGTGATGACTTTCCGCAATTAATGGTGTGGTTTCTAATTGTTCAGGGTGTTTTGATACTGTGCGTAAACTGGTCATTCCGTACCTTCCTTATCAATTTTACGCATGCCGTTTTTTCTCCTGATCAAGCTTTGCCAGAATCTGTTCGACCTGTTGCTCAAAATCAGCAGGAAGAGGGTTTTTCGCAAAGCAGAATAGTGGTGCTCGTGCATAATAGTCACTTGTGCAGACTGCATCACGCCCTTGTTGCATATAGGCATTAAGAAAAGTAATAAAGCGGTGATCTTCAGTATCACTACTTAATAAAAAACCTGTGTAATGAGAGACATTGGGACGATATATATGTATTCCTAGCTCACCAGTTTCAGGATGTATATAGAATAATTTAAATGCTAACATTTTACCGGCATAACCGAATTGAGCATCTTCATAACGGGTTGCCATCACAATGCCATCTACATAAGAATATAAGATCTGTCGTTTTCTATCAGCCACCAAATAGGTCATTGGCACAAAGAAAGCAAGGGAGCTTAAGATATATAATCCACTGGGAAATAAAACTAACCATGCGAGGACAAAATATTTGTCATCTTCACTACCTACAAAAAATTTACCTGAATTATATGCTTTGATATATTCCCACCAACTTATCTTTTCCTTTCCAAAGAAAGGTTTATATTTATTTATATCCCTAAGTACAACGCGATCGTTCCCTGTATAATAGGTACTATAATTTTCAATTTCTTTAATATTATCTTCTAAAGTATATTTTGTAATAATATGTCCTTCAATAAAATTAAATAGGGTATAAAACATCATTACTATTAATACCAAAAACATCGGGACAGTATTCGTGAATCGACCATTGACTTGTGATGATTTAATCTTACATTCTTGGTTGTTGATACTTTGTAAAAATACGAGATCTTTTGGCGGTAAAGGGTCATCATAGTGATGGCTTTCATCTATTAAAGGGGAGGTCTCTAGTTGTTCAGGAAAGTTAGATATCGTAAATGGATTACTCATTATTCCATATCCTCATCATGAATACAGCCATATATTTTATCGTCGGGGTTGCCGTTTCGGTAACGTAGTGGTGCTATTTTCCTTTTAAGATGATCTGCTCAGTAGGTGATAAATCAAAGCTCCATAAAGTAAGCTAAGAAAATTTAAGTTGCCCAAATCACTTTGGTCTGAATTCGTCTTGAAAGCAGTTTAAACTATCTAAATATTGTGCGACGAGGCAGAGAAAGATAATATTTGCTTTTTTTATCCGCTCTGCATAGATATCATTTTTTGTATAACCTATTAATTCACCAATATTATGTGTTAGATTGAGCGTTTTATAATACTCGATTGTACGTGAAATTGTCCACAATAGAGTATTAAAGTTCTCTGTGTAACACATAAATATTGACTAGGTTGACCTATAGATTGAAAGTACACATAATTTTCCTTTAATACAGTGAAAAATGTTTATTGCTTAATCTTATGCCGTGCTAATATTGTTTTATTGACCATTTTAGTTCACAAGAAAAATATATGACTGTTGTTTTAACTAATGCATCAATTTTTAATTATGCCCAGGTGAATGCCAGCACAATAACTCAAAGTGATTCCTTACCGAGTGAAATAATTATAATATATTATAAAAGAAACTATTAATATAAAAATTCGGAGTCCAAAATAATGGCTTTTAAATATAAAATAACAATAATCATATTTTTGCTATCTTTTATTTTTTTTGTAGTGTATGAGTTTTTTATTCCCGTTAAAGTCATGGGAGTACATAAAGATACGTATACCACCTCTATTCTGGTTGAGGATTTTCCGATAACTGATTATGGAAAAATAATATGGTGGAAAAATAATCAAGATGTTTTAGATAAAAAGTATAATTTATTTAAAGCTAAAGATAGCTCCTTCTATATTTATATATGGAATTATGGTGATGGATATTTAGAAGAAGGAAAATACGATCGATTATGTTTTACTGAAATTAAAAGTAACAAAAAATGTATAGAAAAAGATAAAGTGATGTCAATAATGTATTCTTTAAATGAAGAGGAAATTAGGATCGGTAATTCTGCATATATTAAAGATAAAAATGGTTCTTTTATAAAGAAAGACAAGGAT
>NZ_CAWQGX010000003.1:0-154852 GCF_963894685.1 Proteus sp. G3927
AAGCCAGTCGAAGATACCAGCTGGCTGCAACTGTTTATTAAAAACACAGCACTGTGCAAACACGAAAGTGGACGTATACGGTGTGACGCCTGCCCGGTGCTGGAAGGTTAATTGATGGGGTTAGCGCAAGCGAAGCTCCTGATCGAAGCCCCAGTAAACGGCGGCCGTAACTATAACGGTCCTAAGGTAGCGAAATTCCTTGTCGGGTAAGTTCCGACCTGCACGAATGGCGTAATGATGGCCAGGCTGTCTCCACCCGAGACTCAGTGAAATTGAACTCGCTGTGAAGATGCAGTGTACCCGCGGCAAGACGGAAAGACCCCGTGAACCTTTACTATAGCTTGACACTGAACATTGAGCCTTGATGTGTAGGATAGGTGGGAGGCTTTGAAGTGTGGACGCCAGTCTGCATGGAGCCAACCTTGAAATACCACCCTTTAACGTTTGATGTTCTAACCTAGGCCCATAAACTGGGTCGGGGACCGTGTCTGGTGGGTAGTTTGACTGGGGCGGTCTCCTCCTAAAGAGTAACGGAGGAGCACGAAGGTTGGCTAAGCATGGTCGGACATCATGCGGTTAGTGCAAAGGCATAAGCCAGCTTGACTGCGAGAGTGACGGCTCGAGCAGGTACGAAAGTAGGTCTTAGTGATCCGGTGGTTCTGAATGGAAGGGCCATCGCTCAACGGATAAAAGGTACTCCGGGGATAACAGGCTGATACCGCCCAAGAGTTCATATCGACGGCGGTGTTTGGCACCTCGATGTCGGCTCATCACATCCTGGGGCTGAAGTAGGTCCCAAGGGTATGGCTGTTCGCCATTTAAAGTGGTACGCGAGCTGGGTTTAGAACGTCGTGAGACAGTTCGGTCCCTATCTGCCGTGGGCGTTGGAAGATTGAGAGGGGTTGCTCCTAGTACGAGAGGACCGGAGTGAACGCACCACTGGTGTTCGGGTTGTCATGCCAATGGCATTGCCCGGTAGCTAAGTGCGGAAGAGATAACCGCTGAAAGCATCTAAGCGGGAAACTTGCCTCGAGATGAGTCTTCCCTGTCGCTTTAAGCGACCTAAAGGAACGTTTAAGACTAAGACGTTGATAGGCTGGGTGTGTAAGCGTAGCGATACGTTGAGCTAACCAGTACTAATGAACCGTGAGGCTTAACCTGACAACACCGAAAGTGTTTTGTCAGAGAGACGAAACAATAAAGTCAGCTTGTTCAAGATTAAATTACTGGCGACTTACCGAAAGGAAGGAAGCGAGTAATAGACAGACCAGTTTGTCTGGAACAAACTGGAACAGTGCGGAGCACTGGCCCCGAAGGGGTGAGTCTCAGGATGAGACGAATAATTACAGAATTTGAAGAATTCTGCTTGGCGGCCATAGCGCGGTGGTCCCACCTGATCCCATGCCGAACTCAGAAGTGAAACGCCGTAGCGCCGATGGTAGTGTGGGGTCTCCCCATGTGAGAGTAGGGAACTGCCAAGCATTAAATAAGACAAAAAAGCCAACCCACTGGGTTGGCTTTTTTGCGTTTAGAAGATCGTATTTTACCTTGAGTCATGCTAACACTTTTTTATAGTTAAGTATCAATTTCAATAAGAGAGCAACTAAGTAATATTTTTACTCCATCGAGTAAACTGCTCTATACCAAGAGCCATTAATATCTGGCAGAACCATGCACTATAGTTTTCAGGGTGTTTTTCTACATCATGATAAAGCTCGTTTAATGAAATCCAACGATGATCCATAACTTCATCGGGATGACACTGTGGTGTTTTATCACTAAAGCCTAAAAAAAGATGATCAAACTCATGCTCAATAAGATCATCCGTGACTTTCTCATTATATAAAATCGTACCAATAGGTTGCATATCACACTGCATACCTAATTCTTCATTTAAACGCCGATGTATTGCTTGTGATAGAGGTTCATTGGGTAAAGGATGGCTACAACAAGTATTCGCCCATAGACCACCAGAGTGATATTTAGTCAGTGCTCGTTGCTGGATCAACATTTGTTGCTTAGAATTGAAAATAAATAATGAAAAGGCTCTATGCAAGGCGCCAGTAATATGTGCCTCCAGCTTGGGCATGGTTCCTAGCTCATTGTCATTTTTATCAACGAGGATCACGGCGTCTTTCACAAAAATCACCTTGGTAAAAATAAAAGAGAGTTATAACGCGAATATACCATGCATGTATATCAAATAATGGTTAATTGTGTTGTTCCTTTAATGGTATTAGTGGGTAACGCTACTGATAACATCATAATATAGTTGTTTAGTTTTCTAGGTTTAATTGAAGTTTTAAGGGAAATTATCTTCTTTACGATAAGCTATCTTGCCATTCTATAAAATTTATTATTTTATTAACATGTTGTTTTCTTTAAACTAAATAGAATATATTGATAATATCTATTACAGAGTTTACTAGATTCGAATTCTGATGAGGGGTAAGATAAATGTTAATTCTGCTACTTACTGTAGCAAAATCTAAATAAAGGAATTTAGTTATGTCTTCTATATTACCTCGCTCTGTAACATCCCCTAAAAAATTCTTTATTGGTAGTCAATTACTTGCTTCTGTTGGTAATTATATGAAAGATTTCGGAGATAATGCTTTTATTATCAGCGATGAATTTTTCCTAGAAAAAGTAAATAAAGAAGCTTTGTCGTCAATTAAAGAAAATGGGCTATCTGGTTTCGTTGAAAAATTTAATTACGAATGTACAGAAGCTGAAGTGGATCGCTTGGGTAAGATTGTTGTTGAAAATAAAGCGAATGTTATTATCGGTATCGGTGGTGGTAAAACATTAGACGTATCTAAAGCGGTTGCTTATTATCATCACCTCCCTGTTATTTTATTCCCAACGATTGCTTCTACAGATGCACCTTGTACAGCACTTTCTGTTCTTTATAAAGAAAATGGTGAATTTGATAAATACTTATTCTTACCTCAGAATCCTGATATGGTGATTGCGGATACCGCGATTATTGCTTCTGCACCACAACGCTTCTTCTCTGCAGGTGTCGGTGATGCTTTAGCCACTTATTTTGAAGCACGTGCTTGCTATCAAGCTGATGGACTTAATTTAGTTAATCAACGCCCATCACGTACAGGTTTAGGTCTAGCACAATTGTGTTTTGAAATATTGAGTGAAAATATTGATAAAGCAATGGATGCTGTGCGCCATAAAATTACCACACAAGCTTTAGAGCAAACTATTGAAGCGACTATTTATTTAAGTGGTGTGGGGGCTGAAGCAGGTGGTTTAGCAGCCGCTCATGCGGTCAATAATGGTATGTCTGCAGTTGCTTCCTTACATCATGTGCAACATGGTGAAAAAGTGGTATTTGGATTATTAACACAATTAGTGTTAGAAAATGCGCCACAAGAAGAAATTGATGAAGTTATTCGTATTATCAAAGCGGCTGAATTGCCATTAACGCTTGAAGATATGGGAATGAAAGAGTTTATTGAAAGTGAATGGCGTAATGTAGCGAAAATTGCTTGTGCAGAAGGTGATACCATGGGCAATATGCCGATGAAAGTGACTGAAGAAGATGTCTACAACGCAATGATTGCAGCGAATGCATTAGCGCATCGCTATAAATAATCTCAGTATTTTTTTTAAATATCAAACCCCAAATAAATTGAATTTGGGGTTTGATTTTAATCTAAAGTTGGGTTCATCTGTGCCAGATCAAATGGTGTAATTTGATAAACATAATAATTTAGCCAATTTGCAAAGAGTAAATGTCCATGACTACGCCAAGATACAAGAGGTTTTTTATTAGGATTATTATCGGGAAAATAATTTTCAGGTAGTTGTGGTGCTAAACCAGCTTTAACATCACGATGATATTCGTCAGCTAATGTATTGGGATCGTATTCTGGGTGACCTGTGGCAAAGACAACACGTTTATCTTTAGATGCGAATAGGTAAGCCCCTGCTTGCTCTGATGTTGCTAATATTTCTAAATCTGTATTTTGTTGAATAAACTCAACAGGAAAACCAGCATAACGTGAATGAGGGGCAAAGAATGTTTCATCAAACCCACGAGTCAGTAACGCGAAAGGATCACATGTTGTATGACGATATACCCCAGAAATTTTTTGTTTTAAGGTATATTTAGGTAAGTCATATAAAATATTTAGGCCCGCTTGAGCGGCCCAGCAAATAAAAAGTGTTGAAGTAACATGCTCTTTTGCCCATGTAATGATTTCTTTTATTTCCTCCCAATAAGCCACATCTTCAAATTCAACTAAACCTAATGGTGCTCCCGTTACAATCAAGCCATCAAAATTCTGTTCTTTAATTTGGGCAAAATCACAATAAAAAGTATCAAGATGCTCAACAGGTGTATTTTTGGGAACACGAGAATCAATACGCAATAATTGGATATCAATTTGTAATGGACTATTAGAGAGCAACCGTAGAAATTGATTTTCTGTTTCTATTTTTTTGGGCATCAGATTGAGTAACAGTACTTTTAAAGGACGAATATCTTGAATACTCGCTCTACTTGATGTCATGACAAAGACATTCTCATTGCGTAAACAACTCACTGCGGGTAGTTCGTCTGGTACTCTGATCGGCATCTCAATAACCTCTAAAAAACATCTAGACATCTAGAAGCCTGAATTTAGCCAATTCAGATCTAAAAGTCGAGGTGTAGATGCTGTATATGAAGAATATTCATATAAGTAAATGTTATAAGCCGAGCTTTATGTGATCTTCGCATGATTTTAGTTTGTTTAATCATTCAACAAACCAAGATCCCTCGAGTTATTTTTGAAATAGCCATTTTTATTCAGCCAAAAAACATTGGTGTAATCACATTGTTAAAAAATGTTTAAATAAAAATGGAATTCATTTTTGATTTTTGTAAAAACTGCATTAATCTTAATCAGGTGTGTAAAAGATTTTAGGGGAATGCAGAATGTCACAATCATTAACTACAGAAGCATTAAGCTTCACCAAACCTTTTGGGATAGCTGAAAAAGAGATATTAAATCATGATGTTGAGTCATTTTTGACTGATTTGGTCAGTCAGTTTTCAGAACGTCGTGACACCTTATTAGCAGAAAGAGAAATTTGGAAACAAAAAGTGGATAATGGAATGCTTCCTGATTTTATTTCAGAATCAGATTCCATTATAAACTCAGAATGGAAAGTGAATCCAATTCCTAAAGACTTGCAAGATCGTCGGGTCGAAATTACAGGCCCCGTAGATCGTAAAATGGTGATCAATGCATTAAATGCTAATGTAAAAGTATTTATGGCAGATTTTGAGGATTCACTTGCCCCGACATGGGATAAGGTTATTGATGGCCAAATTAATTTACGTGATGCTGTCAAAGGAACAATTTCCTACACCAATGAACAAGGTAAGTGCTATCAACTAAAAGCATCGCCTGCGGTGTTAATTGCTCGAGTCAGGGGATTACACTTGCCTGAGAAGCATGTGCTATGGCAGGGAAAACCTATTCCTGGGTGCTTGTTTGATTTTGCCTTATATTTTTACCATAACTATAAAACATTACAGGCAAAGGGCAGCGGGCCTTATTTTTACATTCCTAAATTACAAACTTGGCAAGAGGCAAAATGGTGGAGTGATGTTTTTCATTTCACTGAAAAACGCTTCGGTTTAGCCAGCGGAACTATTAAAGCCACAGTATTAATTGAAACTTTACCGGCGGTATTTCAAATGGAAGAGATCTTATTCCATATGAAAGAGCATATTGTGGGCCTTAATTGTGGACGTTGGGATTATATCTTTAGCTATATCAAAACGTTGAAGAATTACCCTGATCGCGTGTTACCGGATAGACAGGGTATCACTATGACTCAACCTTTCTTAAGTGCTTATTCCCGACTACTTATTCAAACTTGTCATAAACGTGGTGCATTTGCGATGGGAGGAATGTCTGCTTTTATCCCCAGTCGCTCTGCGGAGCAAAATGGTGTCATTTTACAAAAGGTATTTGAGGATAAAGAGCTTGAAGCAACTAATGGCCATGATGGTACTTGGATAGCTCACCCTGGATTAGCCGAAACGGTGTTATCTGCGTTTGATGCGGTATTAGGAGAGCGAGCAAACCAACTTGATGTACAACGTAATGAAAAGATCACCGCAGAAATGTTATTGGCCCCTTGTGAAGGTGAAAGAACAGCAACAGGAATGAGAGCGAATATCCGCGTTGCTGTGCAATATATTGAAGCGTGGATCTCAGGTAATGGTTGTGTGCCTATTTATGGGCTAATGGAAGATGCCGCCACGGCGGAGATATCTCGAACCTCTATTTGGCAATGGATCCGTCATCAAAAACCATTATCAGATGGACAGATTGTAACAAAAGCGCTTTTTCGCAACATGTTGAAAGAAGAGCTGGAAGTTATTCGCCAAGAAGTGGGTGATACCCGCTTTGAGCAAGGTCGTTTTAAAGAAGCAGCAACCTTAATGGATAACATTACTACCCAAGATGAATTAGTCGATTTTCTGACTTTACCGGGTTATCAACTTTTAAATTAAAAAAGATACGTCATAACGTATTTATAAACTGCAAATATAAAACATCATCACTACCAGATTTATAGGAGTTATTTTATGTCTATGAGTAGATCAGAGCAGATTGCCCAATTAGAAAAAGAGTGGGAACAACCTCGCTGGAAAGGGATCAAACGTCCTTATAGCGCAGAAGATGTCATTAAATTACGAGGTTCCGTTAACCCTGAACATACCTTAGCAAGACGTGGTGCGCAACGGCTTTGGTCATCATTAAATGGTAAGTCGAAGAAGGGATATGTCAATGCATTGGGGGCTTTAACGGGAGGGCAAGCATTACAGCAAGCTAAAGCGGGATTAGAAGCCATTTATCTATCTGGTTGGCAAGTGGCGGCTGATGCGAATACTGCTGCCAGTATGTACCCTGATCAATCTTTATACCCGGTGGACTCTGTACCCAATGTTGTTCAGCGTATTAATAATACGTTTAGACGAGCTGATCAAATTCAGTGGTCAAATGGTATCGGCCCTCAGCATAAAGATTATATTGATTTTTTCCTTCCTATTGTTGCTGATGCGGAAGCGGGTTTTGGTGGTGTACTTAACGCATTTGAATTAATGAAAGCAATGATTGAGGCGGGTGCAGCAGGCGTTCACTTTGAAGATCAGTTAGCCGCAGTGAAAAAATGTGGTCATATGGGCGGAAAAGTCTTAGTACCTACGCAAGAGGCTGTGCAAAAGCTGGTGGCAGCACGTTTAGCGGCAGATGTTTCGGATGTTCCTACCTTATTGGTTGCCAGAACTGATGCGGATGCGGCAGATCTCTTAACTTCAGATTGCGATCCTTACGATAGTTCATTTTTAACTGGTGAGCGTACCGCTGAAGGTTTTTTCTGTACTCATGCAGGAATTGATCAGGCCATTAGTCGAGGGCTTGCTTATGCCCCTTATGCCGATTTGGTTTGGTGTGAGACTTCCACGCCAGATCTGAAAATGGCGGCTAAATTTGCCGAAGCGATCCATGATAAATATCCCGGTAAAATGTTAGCGTATAACTGCTCTCCATCTTTTAACTGGAAAAAGAATCTTGACGATAGCACGATCGCCCATTTCCAAGATGAGCTTTCTGCGATGGGGTATAAATTCCAGTTTATCACTTTAGCGGGTATTCATAGTATGTGGTTCAATATGTTCGATTTAGCGCATGATTACGCTAAAGGTGAAGGTATGAAACACTATGTTGAAAAGGTACAAGAAAAAGAATTTGCTGCACTATCGAAAGGCTACACCTTCTCATCTCATCAACAAGAAGTGGGCACCGGCTATTTTGATAAAGTGACGACGATTATTCAAGGTGGTATGTCATCTGTTACGGCATTAACTGGCTCTACTGAAGAGCAACAATTCTAGTCCTTACTGTGATGCACTTTTGTGGTGATAATTCAGGAGCAGGATGCTCCTCTTTTTCATGAGGTCAGTTGATGACAGCTGAAGACTTAGTCGCTCAAACGATCTTACAAGGCTTTGATGCACAATATGGGCGTTTTCTTGAGATAACGTCAGGTGCTCAATATCGTTTTGAGCAAGCAGATTGGCATGGTATTCAATTGGCGATGAAAGAGCGCATCCGCTTATACGATAATCATGTTGGATTAGTTGTGGAACAACTTAGATGTATCCGACATGATATTGATAAAGAAAGTGTTTTCTTACAAAAAGTCAAAGAGCGATACACACAATTATTACCTAACTATCCCCGTTTTGAAATTGCTGAAAGTTTTTTTAATTCAGTCTATTGTCGTCTATTTCATCATCGAGAGCTTAATAAAAAAAACTTATTCGTTTTTTCATCACAACCTGCGTATCGTTTTGCGCAAGCCCCTCGCCCTTTATCAAGAACGTTTGTTATACAAAGTGATTTACCCGCATTATTGCAAGATATTTTATCGCGCCTACCTTTGCGTTTACCGTGGCAAAATAAATCGCGAGATATTCAATTTATTTGCCAAACGCTCTATACGCAATTTAGCCATGAGGAATTACAAAATGCGGTATTTCACATTGCTAATGAGCTATTTTACCGTAATAAAGCGGCATGGATGATTGGTAAGATAGTGATAAATAATCAATTCATTCCCCTGTTATTACCTATTCATAATATTGAACAGCACTTAGTTATTGATACCTGTTTAACGACAACAGATGAAGCCAGTATTGTATTTGGCTTTGCTCGTTCTTATTTTATGGTTTATGCGCCATTTCCCGCGGCATTAGTAACATGGTTACGGGATATTCTCCCTGAAAAGTCTATTGCTGAGCTCTATATGTCGATTGGTTGTCAGAAACATGGCAAAACTGAATATTACCGTGAATACCTTGCTTTTATGAATTTTTCATCGGAACAGTTTATTGAAGCTCCGGGGGTAAAAGGAATGGTGATGCTCGTTTTCACACTGCCTACTTACGATAGAGTGTTTAAAGTGATCAAAGATAGGTTTGCGCCACAAAAAACAATGACCGCAGAGCGTGTCAAAGAGTGCTATCGCTTGGTGAAAGAACATGATCGTGTTGGGCGAATGGCGGATACGCAAGAGTTTGAGAACTTTGTTATTGATAAAAAGCGGATCAGTAACGACTTAATGGCGATCTTAGAACAGGAGATCCCCAACAAATTAGAAGATCTAGGTGATAAGTTACTGATCAGCCATCTGTATATGGAACGCCGTATGACGCCACTTAATATCTATATGGAGCAGTGTGACGATAAACAGTTAAAAGCCGTGGTTGAAGATTATGGCCAAGCACTTAAAGAGTTGATTGCCGCAAATATTTTTCCTGGTGATATGTTATTTAAGAATTTTGGCGTGACACGTCATCATCGAGTTATTTTTTATGATTATGATGAAATAAGTTATATGACAGATATGAATTTCCGTGCCATTCCTCCCGCCCGCTATCCTGAAGATGAACTGGCCAGTGAGCCTTGGTATAGCGTTGCTGAAAATGATGTTTTTCCTGAAGAGTTTCGTTACTTTTTATGTTGTGATAAGCAAGTATGTCATTATTTTGAAGCTCAACATCGTGATCTTCTTTCACCTGAATACTGGCAACAACAGCAGCAAAGAATTAAACAAGGGTATATTGAAGATGTTTACGCCTATCCACAAAGTAAACGTTTTATTGATAACGATATCTGTTAATAAAACAGAGTAATAAAGATAGATAATCGAATGATATACCTATCTTTATTGGGTAATAATTAAAGCATTAAATTAATGTTGAGCGCCAGCAACAGCTTCTTTTGCTAGCTCAGTAATACGTTGATAATCTCCTGCTTTCACAGCATCACTTGGAACTAACCAAGAGCCACCGATACAAAGTACACTTTCCAGTGCAAGGTAGTTACGGTAGTTTTCTGGCGAAATACCGCCGGTTGGGCAGAAACGTACTTGTGAGAATGGTCCTGCAATTGCTTTTAATGCTTTAACGCCACCATTAGCTTCTGCTGGGAAAAACTTAAATTCATTTAAACCGTAACTCATACCGAGCATTAATTCAGAAACAGTCGAGATACCAGGGATAAGAGGAATAGAGCCTGCTACCGCAGCTTTTAATAGCGCATCGGTTAAGCCTGGGCTAATGGCAAATTGTGCACCCGCTTCTGTGACTTGGGCTAATTGTTGAGGGTTGATCACTGTCCCTGCACCAACAATGGCTTCTGGTACTTCTTTAGCAATGCGACGAATAGCTTCAATAGCGCAGTCTGTACGTAGTGTCACTTCTAAAACTTTTACGCCACCGGCGACTAACGCTTTTGCGACAGGTACAGCTTCTTCAATATGATTAATAACAATAACAGGAACAACGGGCCCTGATTTTAGTACAGACTCTGCACTTGTATTCCAATGATTCATCTTTATCTTTCCTAATCAGAAATAATGAAGAGCAAATAAATAGGCTTGCTCCTCATTAGGCAATGAAAACTTTATGTATTAAAAATCAATACAGCAAGCACCTTGTTCAGCACCTGATAAATGGCGACGTAAATTAACGAACAACTCACGACCGCAACCGCTATTGTTTGCGCTGAGATCAGGTATTTCAGTTTGGCGAGCTTCTAAGGTTTGTTCATCAACTAAGAGTGTTAATTCACCTGTTTTGCCATTAACACGAATAATGTCACCATCTTGTACTTTTGCTAATAGTCCACCGTTTACCGCCTCTGGTGTTACATGAATAGCGGCAGGAACTTTACCTGATGCACCAGAAAGACGACCATCTGTGACTAATGCCACTTTATAGCCTTTATCCATCAATACCCCTAAAGGAGGCATGAGTTTATGTAATTCTGGCATCCCATTGGCTTGGGGACCTTGATAACGCACAACGACTACACAATCTTTATTCAATTCACCGGCGCTAAATTTAGCGGCAATATCATGTTGGCTATTAAACACAACAGCAGGTGCTTCAATAATTTTATTTTCATCAGGCACCGCCGACGTTTTCATCACTGCTCGACCTAAATTACCTTCCATCACCTGTGTTCCGCCGTGTGAAGAGAATGGTGTATTGATATCGGCAATCACATCTTTATCTAAAGATTGTATTGCACCTTCACGCCAATCAAGTTTACCTTCATTTAGCCACGGCTCTAAGGTATAGCGTTCAATACCAAATCCTGCCACCGTATTGACATCGCGATGAATTAAGCCTTTTTTCAGTAATTCACGAATAATAAGAGCAAGACCACCTGCCGCTTGGAATTGGTTAATATCTGCCGGACCATTAGGATAAATACGAGCAATTAATGGCACAACTTGTGATAATTGAGAAAAATCATCCCAATTAATCATAATGCCCGCCGCCCGTGCCATTGCCACTAAATGCATGGTGAGATTTGTTGAGCCACCTGTGGCTAACAGCACAATAATACCGTTAACAATCACCTTTTCGTCAACTAATTGACCAATAGGTAAATAATTCCCCGAGTTTTCTGTTAAGCGTACAATTTGTTTTGCTGCCGCTTCTGTTAATGCTTCACGTAATGGAGTGTCTGGGTGAACAAAAGAGGAGCCAGGTAAATGTAAGCCCATTGCCTCCATCACCATTTGATTGGAGTTTGCTGTACCATAAAAAGTACAAGTTCCCATACTATGGTAAGAGGCTGCTTCTGCTTCTAATAAAGCATTACGATCGACCTTGCCTTCTGCATACAGTTGGCGAATACGCACCTTTTCTTTATTGGGTAAACCACTGGTCATTGGACCTGCAGGGACAAAAATTGCAGGCAGATGACCGAATGACAGTGCTGCCATAGTAAGCCCTGGAACGATTTTATCGCAGATCCCTAAATAAAGGGCGCCATCAAACATATTATGAGATAACCCTACAGCTGCAGACATGGCAATAACATCGCGACTTAGCAGTGATAGCTCCATTCCATCTTGCCCTTGTGTCACACCATCACACATCGCAGGCACACCACCAGCGACTTGACCTACAGCGCCAACAGTATGCAATGCCGCTTTAATTTTTTGTGGATAATCTTCATAAGGTTTATGAGCGGATAACATATCGTTATACGCAGTAATGATGGCGATATCATTATGAACCATATTCTTAAGTAAATTTTTATCTTCACTTTGACAGGCGGCAAAACCATGAGCCAAATTACCGCAAGCTAACTGGGCACGGTGTACGGTTTGGCTTTTAGCAGCTTCAATTTTTTTCAGATAAGCGCGACGAGTTATTTGTGAGCGAGCAACAATACGTTCAGTCACTTGTTGTACGGTTTCGTTTAATGCGGCGAAGTTGTTCTGAAACTGGTCATGATTTTTCGGGTTCATAATAGTGCTTCCTTTATTCACACAGGGTGACGGCATTACTTATTGCTATAAGAAAAAATATAAGCGCTTAGCAATAACTTGTTACCGGTAACATTGTTACGGGTAACAAGCTCAGTTGCAATACTCTTAAACCAAGCTTAAACAACATCTGTGATCGATATCAATTTTTTAAGATGATAAGTAACAGTTTTTTAATATTTAACGGCTAAAAATGAAAAAAACGATTTTTGCATAAGCTGAATCGTTTTATTTAAGGAGAAGCCTTCCTAATTTGTACATAAATAAATAGAAAGGCCTAGCTGGATTAACTTTTTACACCACCATATTCACGGCTGATCTGCTTAGCGGCTTTTATCACCAGTGCACCTAATTCCGTAATGCGTGAATCTGTCATTCTAGATACGGGGCCAGAGAGTGAAATAGCGGCAAAAGGCTGGTGGTGTTCATCATAGATACAAGCGCCAATACAACGCAAACCTAATGCATGCTCTTCATCATCAAAAGAGAAGCCTTGTTTACGAGCTTGTTCTAAATTCTCTTTTAATGCGGAAGGTAAGGTTTTGGTATAAGGGGTATAGGCCATCAGACCTTTTTTCTGTAAAAGGGGGAGTAACTTATTTTCCGGTAAAGTGGATAGAAATGCTTTACCTGCACCAGATGCATGCATTGGCAACTTGCCGCCAATTGGGGCAGACATTCTCATTAATGCATTACATTGTACTTGGTCGACAATCACCGCATCAAATTCAACTTGATCAAGAATAGCCAAATTAACGGTTTCGCCTGAATCTTCCATTAATTGACGCAATATAGGGTGCACCATAACCAGTAGGTTACGGGTTTGCAGAAAGCTACTACCGACAATAAAGGCATGAGTGCCCACTACCCATAAACCTAAATCACCCACTTGGCGTACAAAACCATGTTGTTGCAAAGTAGTAAGTAAGCGGTGAGTAGTGGAATTGGGTAGTCCTGCTTGAAAAGCTAAATCAGTTAAAGCAATACCGCCTGGAGATTCGGAAATATATTCCAATAATGTTAAGCCACGGCTTAATGACTGAACGGGGCCACCTTGTGCAGTACTTTGAGTTGCGGGTGTTTTTGGCTTACGAGCTTTTTTATTGGTAGGGGAGACGGTCATACTTACACTCCAGAAATACTGTCCATATTATCCTCTATTATGACCTATATAACGTAATAAAACTCCTCTGATCTGTATATTTTTCAAAACAAAGCATATGAAAACAAATATTGATGTTATCGGGTTATGGTTAGGTGAAAATCTCTCATATTCCTCTTAGGAATCTTTGCAAAGAGATATGATAGGATAAAAAACAACGAACTTGCTATATAACGAAAATAACAACAACACAATATTCTTTGGTAGAGGAAGCAATGTGACCATGATAACTCAGCAGCTTACGCAAGCATTAGCCAAACGGATCTTAGTCCTTGATGGCGCAATGGGAACCATGATCCAGCAATATCAGCTGGCAGAAGAAGATTACCGAGGTGAACGTTTTGCCCATTGGCAATGTGATGTTAAAGGGAATAATGACCTTTTAGTCTTGACGCAGCCGCAGATCATTACTGAAATTCATAATGCTTATTTTGAAGCCGGTGCAGATATCGTAGAAACAAACACCTTTAATGCAACCTCTATTGCCATGGCTGATTATCAGATGGAAGGGTTATGTGCAGAATTGAATGAAGAGGCTGCTAAACTTGCCAGAGCCTGTGCTGATAAATGGAGTGCATTAACGCCAGATAAACCACGTTATGTTGCAGGGGTATTAGGGCCAACCAATAGAACAGCATCCATTTCTCCGGATGTTAACGATCCCGCATTTCGTAATATCTCATTTGATACATTAGTGATGGCTTATCGAGAGGCGATCTGCGGACTCATTAAAGGAGGGGTGGATTTAATTATGGTGGAAACCATTTTTGACACCCTAAATGCTAAAGCGGCTATTTTTGCGATTAAATGTGAGTTTGATAATCTTAATATTGAATTACCGGTGATGATCTCAGGGACTATCACTGATGCGTCAGGTAGAACATTAACAGGGCAAACCACAGAAGCCTTTTATCACTCACTACGTCATGCCGACGCGTTATCATTTGGTTTAAATTGTGCGCTAGGGCCAAAAGAATTACGCCAATATATTCAAACTCTCTCTCAAATATCAGAAACTTATGTCAGTGCTCACCCTAATGCTGGCTTACCTAATGCCTTTGGTGGATATGATTTAGATGCCAACGAGATGGCGGAACAAATCAAGGAATGGGCGCAAGCTGGGTTTCTTAATATTGTCGGTGGTTGTTGTGGCACAACCCCTGCCCATATTCAGGCTATTGCTCAAGCGGTTGATGGCATAGCACCTAGAACATTACCCGTCATTAAAAAAGCCTGTCGACTCTCAGGTCTTGAGCCTTTGGTCATTGATGATAATTCACTGTTCGTCAATGTAGGGGAACGAACGAATGTGACGGGTTCGGCTAAATTTAAACGTTTAATAAAAGAAGGTAATTACCAAGAAGCCCTTGATGTTGCTCGTCAGCAAGTTGAAAACGGTGCTCAAATCATCGATATCAATATGGATGAAGGCATGTTAGATGCGATAGAAGCAATGACACGTTTTCTTAATCTTATTGCGGGTGAACCCGATATTGCCAAAGTCCCGATTATGATTGACTCGTCAAAATGGCAAGTCATTGAGGAAGGATTGAAATGTATTCAGGGTAAGGGAATAGTCAATTCGATTTCGATGAAAGAAGGGGAAGCCCTTTTTATTGAGCATGCAAAATTAGTTCGTAAGTATGGTGCTGCGGTTGTCGTGATGGCGTTTGATGAAATAGGGCAAGCAGATACTCGAGAGCGAAAAATAGAAATTTGTCGGCGTGCGTATTATCTATTAACTGAAAAAGCCGGATTTCCACCAGAAGATATTATTTTTGATCCCAATATTTTTGCTGTAGCAACGGGTATTGCTGAACATAATAATTATGCAGTTGATTTTATAGAAGTTTGTGCGGATATTAAATCTCAACTGCCTTATGCTTTAATTTCTGGCGGTGTTTCTAATGTGTCATTCTCTTTTCGGGGCAATGATCCCGTTCGGGAAGCTATCCACTCCGTTTTTCTCTATTACGCTGTAAAAAATGGTATGGATATGGGGATTGTCAATGCTGGGCAACTCGCTATTTATGACTCATTAGCGGATGAACTACGTAATGCGGTAGAGGATGTTATTTTAAATCGCCATGCAGAGAGTACTGATAATTTACTGGCACTCGCAGAGCGTTATCGTGGTACTAAAAGTGAGGAACAGCACTCTACGCTTGCGCAATGGCGACAATGGGAGGTCGAAAAGCGCCTAGAGTACGCGTTAGTGAAAGGGATCACCGAATTTATCATTGAAGATACAGAAGCGTGCCGCCAACAAGCTTCGAGTCCTATCGAAGTGATAGAAGGGCCATTAATGAATGGCATGAACACAGTGGGCGATCTGTTTGGTGAAGGTAAAATGTTTTTACCCCAAGTAGTAAAATCGGCACGGGTGATGAAACAGGCCGTAGCTTACCTTGAACCTTATATTCAAGCGACAAAAAAAGCAGGCAGCTCGGCAGGAAAAGTGTTACTGGCGACAGTAAAGGGAGATGTTCACGACATTGGCAAAAATATTGTCGGAGTGGTGTTGCAATGTAATAACTATGAAATTATCGATCTGGGGGTCATGGTACCTTGCGATAAAATCTTGCAAACAGCCATTGACGAAAATGTTGATATTATTGGATTGTCTGGATTGATCACTCCATCACTGGATGAGATGGTGAATGTTGCTAAGGAGATGGAAAGACGCGGTTTTTCTCTTCCTTTAATGATTGGTGGTGCGACAACATCGAAAGCGCACACGGCAGTAAAAATTGAACCTAATTACAGCCACCCAACCGTTTATGTGCAGAATGCGTCAAGAACGGTCGGGGTGGTCGCTGCATTATTATCGGCCACACAAAAGGCTGATTTTGTCGCTAAAACACGCCATGAATATGAAGTGGTACGTCAGCAGTATGCGAGAAAAAAACCGCGTACGCCTCCCGTTTCCTTAGCGACAGCTCGTGCCAATGCATTGCAGCTTGACTGGCAACACTATACGCCACCTAAGCCGAACCAATTAGGGGTACAACAAGTTACAGCCAATATTGAAACTTTACGTAAGTATATCGACTGGACACCTTTCTTTATGACTTGGTCATTGGCGGGGAAATATCCACGTATATTAGAAGATGAGGTTGTCGGAGAAGAGGCAAGACGCGTTTTTGCAGATGCGAATACCATGTTGGATAAACTCAGTCGTGAAAAATTACTGACTCCGAAAGGTATCGTTGGTTTATTCCCTGCTAATCGCCTTGGTGATGACATTATTATTTACCAAGATGAAACGCGACAGCATGAGCTATTACGTTGTTGTCATTTACGCCAACAAACAGAAAAAAAAGAGTACCCTAACTATTGCTTGGCAGACTTTATTGCCCCTGTGGATAGTGGTCTTGCTGACTATTTTGGTGCTTTTGCAGTTACCGGCGGTCTAGAAGAAGATGCACTCGCTAATGAGTATGATAATGCTCATGATGATTACAATAAAATTATGATAAAAGCGCTATCCGATCGTCTTGCAGAAGCTTTTGCCGAATATTTGCATCAACAAGTGAGAATCAAAATTTGGGGGTACAGTCCTGACGAAGCGCTCTCTAATGACGAGTTGATTAGAGAAAAATATCAAGGAACACGACCTGCACCGGGATATCCGGCTTGCCCAGAGCACACGGAAAAAGCAAAAATTTGGCAACTGTTAAATGTAGAAAATCGTATTGGTATGAAGCTTACTGATGCTTATGCGATGTGGCCGGGGGCTTCGGTATCGGGTTGGTATTTTAGTCATCCTGAAAGTAAATATTTTGCCGTCGCTCAAATTCAAAAAGATCAGGTGGAAGATTACGCCAAACGTCGTGGTATGAGTATGAGTGAAGTGGAACGTTGGTTAGCCCCTAATTTAGGCTATGAGCCTTAATTAAACGGTATCTGAAGATTGTAATAATGTAATAAATAACAAGGTGATAATCATATCCCCTTGTTATTTTCTCTCGCAGTTCCCATTAAAGATGTATAAGCTGTAAGCCTGTATCAGAAAAAAGGACATGATGATGAGTTATACTTTGTATCTTCAGCAAACCCCAACAGTTGGCACTAAAGTTCCTTTTCCTTCTTTAGCCAAAGGAAATTACCCATTAAATGAAGTTATCATTAATGCGTTTTTAAATCTGATGCAATTAACAGGGAATTTGGATACAGATGCATTATTAGATGAAAAAATGTTTGATAAGATTTGGCTTAAGGCTGAAATGACACCGGCGCGCATGGAAGAAATTGGTGACTATATTTATCATCATATTCCTACACATCCAGCCCCCCTAGAAGAAGAGATCACACTATTTAAGCAAGCTATGCAAGAAGAAGAGGCATTGTTAGCTAAAGAGAGTGAAAAAGAAGGGTGTATTCCAATTTATAAGTTTGCTACAAATGATGGTTGGATTGTGACACCGAAAGAGTGTGAGATTATTGCCTCAGCACTTACAGCTAAGCTTCTTGAAGATAACCATGTATTTGTGGAACAAGTGGCTAAGATGTCTCATATTGCATATCGCTCGTTAGAAATCGCGTTGATTGATTTTGGTAAATTTAATCAATTTGCTAAAAAATATGGTGGTTATCGGGTATATTAAACGATGAAAGTAGGCTTTTTATAAGGAGCCTACTTAAGATGACTAACAATTAGAGAATAATGATTAATACTTTACGTAACTACTTTATTTGATGGTTTTTCTTTATCTATTTTTTTGATAATATCAGAATATAATTTTGATTTTAAATTATCTTCTACATTTTTAAACCATATGTTGTCATATATTTTCTTCATGTTGTGAATGCATTGAATATCAATTTCACTGAAAGATATATTTTCCTTTTTTATATAAAATGGTTTATGTTCAACGTAATATAAAAAATCTATTGTGGTGATTTTAGATAATGATCTACGATTATTTAATTCAGTACGCTGTTTTATTAAATCATCCTTTATATCCTTTATATCCTTTATATTACTTATCTTGTTTGAAATATTAGATAATAATGTTTTATTCATATTTGTAATATCCTTTTGGGAAGAAGGATACAGTAGGTGTTTTGTCTTGAATGAATTCAAATCTCTTTTATATTGTTGTAGATTTTTATTTTCCTGATCAAGTATCCTATCAATAAATTCAATATTTTTTTCTATTTCACTAAGTCCTTTTCCTATCAATGGTTGTTTATTTATATTTAAACTGTCAGGAGTATTGTTAGAGTTTTTTAGTGACACTATTTCACTTCGTAGCTGATTTAAATATTTATTTGTATGTAAAAATAGATCTAATTTATTTTTTACTTTATTTTTAACAATGTGACAAATATCATAAGAGGATGCAATACTCATAAATTTCCTTAAAAAATAATAATAATAATAATAATAATATTAATATTATCTTTTTAACGAGATATTAGATTGCAAATATACTTCATAAGTGTGGTTTAAAAAATCTAAAGAGAGCATTGGCTCCCTTTAGAATGTAACTATTCATTATTTAAAATAACGTATCGTGTAGTTTTCTGACAATATTATCTGCATCTTTGCCATCCACTAATAAACATAAGTTATGGGTACTCGCACCATGACTTATCATTCTAATATTATAATCCTCTAAAGTGCCAAAAATTTGGCTTCCTAAGCCATTTACTTGCGATAGTGAATTACCAATGATAGCGACCAATGCCAGATCTTCTTCTACTTCAACGCGACATAATGCGGATAATTCTGTTAATAAAGCATTAGTTAACAGACTGCCTGATGAGCTAGTGGTACCTGTGGTATCCAATGTTAAAGCAATACTGACTTCTGATGTGGTTATCACATCAACCGAAATATGGTGGCGTGATAAAATGGTAAATATTTCTGCCAAAAAGCCACGGGCATGAAGCATTTTCAAACTATGCAGGGTAAGTAGTGTCTGGTTTCTACGTAGTGCAATGGCACGAAACACAGGAGGATTATCAGTTTGTGCACAAACCAATGTGCCACCTTCTTCTGGTGCTTTGCTTGAGCCGACAAACACAGGAATACCACTACGCACTGCAGGTAATAACGTTGCGGGATGGAGAATTTTAGCACCAAAGGTTGCCATTTCAGCCGCTTCATCAAAGGCAATATGATCAATACGATGTGCTTGCGGGACTATTCTTGGATCAGTGCTATAAATACCAGGCACATCAGTCCAAATATCGACACGTGACATCCCTAATGCTTCACCAATCAGTGCCGCAGTATAATCACTTCCGCCACGTCCTAAGGTGGTGGTTTTTCCTTTAGGCTCTTGTCCGATAAAACCTTGGGTAACAATCACGGTTTCTGTTAAGCGGGGCTGAATTAAACTTTGTGTTAACTCAGTTAATTGCGCCATATCTGGCTCAGCATGACAAAACAGATCGTTGGTTTTCATTACTTTTCTGACATCAAACCAATCTGCACTTATTCCTTTTTCACGTAACAGTTCAACAAACAATAACGTTGACATCAATTCACCGTGGCTGACTAACTCATCGGTTAACGCATCAGAAGTTGCCAAGGCTGCCGCTTCTGACAGCATTTCAATATTTTCCAATAAGCGGTTTATTTCTTGAGAAATAATTTCTGCTTGTGATAGTTGATTGATGATGGCGTATTCAATATCACGAACTTGAGCCAATAAAGCGGCTCGTTGTGTTGCGTCAACACCTGTCGCAAGTTCGATAAGCAAATTGGTGATCCCCGCTGAAGCAGAAAGAACCACCACACGGACTGATTTCTGTTTTAAGATAATATCTGCACACTTTTCCATCGCCGCAAAATTTGCCACGCTAGTGCCACCAAATTTGGCGATAGTAAAAGGTGATGAAGGTGTTGCAGTATTATCTTTCATTGTTGTATTCCTTTAGTCCCAGTGAGATGTTAAACACAGTTAGGAATATCGGTTATTGCCAAAAGAGTCAATCAAGAGTGAAGGATAATCAATTTAATTAATAATCACTCAAAGATTATCGGTTTTGCCTATGTAAGTAATTAATACTAGATTTGTTGAATGGTTTTGACGAATATCATCAAATAAGAAAGAATTGACCGTAACTATTAAATGACAGGCTACAATCTGAGAGTATCGGATTGTAATCTTAAGAGAGTATTGTGAATGAAAAATGTAAACCCAACTCATACCTTAGCTTGGAAGGCATTAGAAGACCATTTTGCCGTGATGAAAGATACAGAAATGAAAACACTGTTCTCTCAAGATCCATCACGCTTTAACACCTTTTCAAGAACGTTTTCAGACCAAATTCTAGTCGATTTTTCAAAAAACCGTATCACCCAAGAAACATTAGATAAATTACAGACTCTGGCTAAAGAGTGTGATGTTGCTGGTGCGATAAAGAGCATGTTTAGCGGTGAAAAAATCAACTGTACGGAAGATCGTGCGGTACTCCACACTGCATTACGTAATCGTAGCAATACACCGGTTATGGTCGATGGCAAAGATGTGATGCCAGAAGTCAATGCCGTATTGCATAAAATGAAAGTATTTAGTGAGCGTGTGATTAGTGGTGAATGGAAAGGTTACACAGGTAAAGCGATTACTGATGTAGTCAATATCGGTATTGGTGGCTCTGATTTAGGCCCGTATATGGTGACAGAAGCACTGCGCCCTTATAAAAACCACTTGACCATGCATTTTGTTTCTAATGTTGATGGCACACATATTGCTGAAACCTTGAAGAAATGCGATCCAGAAACAACGCTATTCTTGATTGCTTCAAAAACCTTTACCACACAAGAAACCATGACTAATGCACACTCTGCAAGAGATTGGTTCTTATCTGCGGCTAAAGAGAGTGCTTTTGTTGCGAAACACTTTGTTGCGTTATCAACTAATAGTGCTGAAGTAGAAAAATTTGGTATTGATACCGCAAATATGTTTGAGTTTTGGGATTGGGTTGGTGGCCGCTACTCATTATGGTCAGCAATTGGTTTGTCCATTGTATTATCTATTGGTTATGACAACTTTGAGCAGTTATTGTCTGGTGCTCATGCTATGGATAATCACTTTAGCACCACTGAAGCCGAAAATAATATTCCGATGATATTGGCGCTTATTGGCATTTGGTATAACAATTTTTTTGGTACCGAAACTGAAGCGATTCTGCCATACGATCAATATATGCACCGTTTTGCTGCTTACTTCCAACAAGGTAATATGGAATCCAATGGTAAATATATCGACCGTGATGGAAACAAAGTCAGTTACCAAACCGGACCTATTATTTGGGGAGAGCCGGGAACTAATGGCCAGCATGCGTTTTATCAATTAATTCATCAAGGAACCAAACTGATCCCTTGTGATTTTATTGCACCAGCGATCAGCCATAATCCATTATCTGATCATCATGCAAAACTAATGTCGAACTTCTTTGCACAAACCGAAGCATTGGCATTTGGTAAAACTCGTGAGCAAGTCGATGCAGAGTTTGCCTCAGCAGGAAAAGATCCTGCAACCATGGGGTATGTGGCACCATTTAAAGTGTTTGAAGGGAATCGTCCCACCAACTCCATTCTTTTAAAAGAGATCACTCCCTATTCATTAGGCGCGTTAATTGCGATGTATGAACATAAAATCTTTGTACAAGGTGTAATTTTCAATATCTTCACCTTTGACCAATGGGGCGTTGAGTTGGGCAAACAATTAGCTAATCGCATATTGCCTGAGTTAAAAGGTAAGGAAAGTGTTAACAGTCATGATAGTTCAACAAATAATTTAATTAATCGTTACAAAGCATGGCGTTAAGAGAATAAATTAAGTGTGATTAAGCGCTTATAACCAAGGAGGTTGATGGTGACCTCCTTTGTTTTTTCTCAATTTGAGTGAATTCTGATTATCTTTTAACGTTTTTTTAGATTATTTATACGAAATGTTATCAGCTTTTAACTTCCTATCGCTACATCATGATATCCTTAGTGCATAATGATTTATAAAGTTAGGATCATCATAGTTGTGATGATGAAAGAATGTTTAAAAAATCCATAATCACTCACGCACCTATTCACTGGTTATCAGATGAAGAGCGTGAAGAAGTCGCAGAAAATACCTTAAGTTGGCTGCTGGAATTAGGTTCAATGACACGACGTTTTGAGCAACATTGCCATCAAGTGACGGTAATGCCATATCAAGAAGGTTTTATTGAATATATCGAGCCTGCTGATGAACAAAAGTGTTTACCTTATAGCCGACGCTATTGGCTAAGAGAAATCGTCCTTTGTGGGGATAATGTACCTTGGTTATTAGGGCGAACATTAGTGCCGGAAGAGACATTAACGGGTGAAGATCGCCAATTAGTGAATTTGCGTACGGTGCCATTAGGACGTTATCTGTTCCAGGAAACAACTTTAAGTCGTGATTTTATTCATATTGGGCAACAAAATGGACATTGGTTACGTCGTTCCCGTTTCCAGCTTTCAGATAAACCTTTATTATTAACTGAGGTGTTTTTGCCTGCATCACCTGTATATAAGCAGTAGTTAGGGGGAGCTAAAATTGGAGGGAAGTATGACGCACAATAAATGGCAGGCGTATAGCCGTTTAATGCGTATAGATAAGCCTATTGGAGCGCTATTATTACTTTGGCCAACGTATTGGGCATTATGGATCGCCGCTAAAGGCTTTCCTGACTGGCATATCCTAATTGTATTTACTCTAGGTGTGTTTTCCATGCGTGCCGCTGGGTGTGTAATAAATGACTTTGCTGACAGAAAAATTGATGGCAACGTTGAACGAACTAAAAATAGACCATTACCTAGTGGTGCTGTAACGGAGAAAGAGAGCAAGATTATCTTTATTGTCTTGGTGCTGTTTTCGTTTGGATTAGTGCTTACGTTAAACACCATGACCATTTGGTTATCTATTGCCGCACTTGCACTCGCATGGTTTTATCCTTTTGTAAAACGTTTTAGTAATTTGCCTCAATTAATTTTAGGTATGGCCTTTGGTTGGTCTATCCCTATGGGATTTGCTGCAGTTTCTGAAACACTACCTTTAGTATGTTGGTTACTCTTTTTGGTCAATATTATCTGGTCTGTTGTGTATGACACTCAATATGCCATGGTCGATCGCAATGATGATTTAAAAATAGGGGTGAAATCGACAGCCATTCTGTTTGGTCGTTACGATAAAATCATTATTGGTATTTTACAGTTAGTGATGTTGGCATTATTAGTGGCGATTGGCGTTTTGCTGAATATGAAAGGGATCTATTATTGGTCATTGTTACTCGTGACAGCCCTGTTTATTTATCAACAGAAATTAATTGCTGAACGGGAAAGGGCCCCTTGTTTTCAAGCGTTTATGAATAATAATTATGTTGGTTTTGTTTTATTTGCAGGTATTTTATTTAATTATTTCTAATAAACATATTACCAGCGCTAGCTGATTACTGAAATTGCATAAAAATAAAAGGGATAAGCCAATTGCTTATCCCTTTTCTATTACTGATTATAGCGCGATTTGCTATTAAGCAACTACTTATCCATGCTGGACTCAGGGTTTTCCTCAATCGCTTGTGCTGAATTGTTATCTTCAGTAACGCCTACACTCTCAATGGTTAAACGAATTTCTGGTGACATTAATTTCGCAATAACTTGGTAAAGTGCAGAGGCATCTGCTTTGAGGATATCTTCATTATCTTTGAGATAACCTTCTTCACGCAGTGTAGAAACTAAAGTGGAGAAAACCGCTTTATCAAAGAACTCAGGTGCGTTAATACCATGCAATACAGAAAGTCGTTGCGCCAAAATGCGGCTTTCTCTTTCTAATAGTGCACGGCTAATTTCAGGAGCAAAATTGAGTAGAGAGAGCGTAATACCATAACGCTGTAGCGTTTCTCTAACACTTGCTGCTAAAAGCTGTAATGGGCGAATACGTGCTGGATTGATCCGTAATATGCCATCATCAGCACAGCAAATTAGACGCTGGCGACAAAGCTCACTAATCAGTGTATTAACCACATCAGGTAACTCCTCTTTTTCATAGCGAATAAACAACTCAGCTTTGATAAGAGGGAAAATTAATTCTACCTGTTTCATTAAGTCATCACGGTGAATACGCTCGTGATGCAAGACAATGCTCGCAATTAATGATGGTGTAACCATTAAGTGAATGGTGTTATTGCGATAATAAGTCATCAATACGGCACTTTCACGAGGCAATATAATAATATCACCAAGACTATCCTGCTCAACTTGGAATTTATCTGTTTGCAAGGCGTGTGCTAATAATGTCTCTGAGCTTTTATCGGGGACAACCATATCTGATGAGTAAGGCACATTACGCAGTAACTGTAGATAACAATCTATTTGCTCTAATAATTGTTCTTTAGTTAGTGCTCGCTGACGGGATGCTAGCAACGCCGTAGAGACAAGGTTAATCGCATTAATCGAAGCAGCATTATTAATATTGACCATAATATTATCCGCTAACGCACTAACTGCAGGATTTAACCAGCTTGGACGTTGTGGCTCAATGGGATCAATATCATCGCGCCAGTCAGGCACTGCCTGATTAAGGTATTGTGATAGCGAAATAGGTTCACCAAAATTGACATAGCCTTGACCAAGGTTACGTAGTTTACGCAATCCTCTGATCATCTGCATAAAACCTTCTTTCTCTTTTGTCGCACCACGCAACTCTTTGGCATAAGTGGCAACTTCCATGACATGCTCATAGCCAATATAAATGGGAACGATGGAAATAGGGCGTGTCTCACCACGTAACATGGCTTGCACGGTCATTGACAGCGTCCCTGTTTTAGGATCTAACAGTCGACCTGTACGGGAGCGTCCACCTTCAACAAAATATTCAATAGAGTAGCCTCGAGAGAATAACTCACCTAAATATTCCCGGAAGATGGTTGAATAAAGTTTATTTCCTTTAAAGGTTCGACGAATAAAGAAAGCCCCTAAATGACGGAAAATCGGTCCTGCTGGCCAGAAATTAAGGTTAATACCCGCAGCAATATGTGGGGGAACCAATCCTTGATGATAAAGTACATAGGAAAGCAATAAGTAGTCCATATGACTACGGTGACAAGGTACGTAGACAATTTCATGTCCATCTTGCGCAAGTTGGCGCACACGTTCTGCATTAAAAACGTTGATACCTTGATAGAGCTTATTCCATGTCCAGCTTAATACACGATCAGTCATTCGTACCGCTTCATAAGAGAAATTAGCGGCGATCTCTTCCATGATATCAGTGGCATTTTTACGTGCTTTATCAAGCGTAATTTTTTTCGCTTTTGCTTCATCTTCAATGGCTTTTTCAATGGCTTTGGATGCCAATAGTTTATTGAAGAGATCTTGGCGTGCAGGTAGTTTTGGGCCAACTGCTGCTAAACGCTGACGTGAAAAGTGAATACGCGCCACACGCGCAAGTTTTCGAGCAATGCTGGTATCGGTTCCATGTTCATTCGCCATTTGGCGCATGGATACGGTCGGCGAGAAACGGACAAAACTATCTCGACCTAGCCAGAGGATGGCAATAAATTTCTGGATCCCATTTAATAAGCGTAAATGGGGGACGCCATTATGACCTTCTCGACCCGGTGAGCGACCGAACATCACTGAAGCAGGTAACATTTCAATATCAAGATGCGGATTGTTACGATGAGCATCAAGATAAGCATGGAATGTTTTCACTGAATCTTTACGCGGATCGGGAGAGTAGTAACGGAATACTCTAGGGCCATCGTCAATAAAGACATAGGCTGGCAGTTTGGTTCCGTTAATTTCTATGGGTTGCAGAGGATCTGGCAAGCCAAGAGATAAACATTGCTGACGTAATGTCAGTAAGTCTGCTTTAGAGTGATAAGGCAGAACATAAAGGAAAGATCGCGACTTATCTAAGCCTAACTCAGTGATAGGATCAGTCGGAACTCGTTTACTTTTTACCAACAATTTCAGTGGTAAATTCAATGTGTTATAATATAGTTTACGCCAAGCTGACATAAATAGTTGTAGCCTCTTATTAGCAATACTTCGAAAGCATAACAGAAAGTCTTTCGTAGATCTGTGGTGCTGTGACAATATTAATAGAGAAAAGTGGCAAAATAATCGTTTGTTTTCGATAGAGTTTATTATGGCTAATCAAAATAAAGGTCTTACCCGAATCATTAAAGCTGGTGGCTATTCATATCAGGGCTTACGCGCCGCTTGGATCAATGAAGCCGCTTTTAGACAAGAAGCTATTGTGACCTTAATAGCAATTATCCTTGCATTTTTTATCGATGTCAGTGTTCTAGAGCGCATTTTATTGATTGCTTCAGTCGTCCTTGTCGTCATTTTAGAACTGGTCAATAGTGCTATAGAAGCTGTCGTCGATCGCATTGGTACAGAACGTCATGAATTATCAGGACGAGCAAAGGATATGGGATCAGCTGCCGTTCTCGTCGCTATTATATTGGGATTATTTACTTGGGGAACCATTCTTTGGCATCATTTTTTTGCATAAAGTAAAAAAAATCGACAATTGTCGAAAAATAATGCAAAGATGCGTGTTTTATATGCATTTGTAGTTCCCAATCGGCATATACCTGTATATACTCACAGTCTGACTGTATAAACAAACAGGGGGCGGAATGAAAGCATTAACTGCAAGGCAGCAGCAGGTTTACGATTTGGTTCGTGATCACATTTCGCAAACGGGTATGCCACCAACACGGGCGGAAATCGCTTCCCAACTTGGTTTTCGCTCACCTAATGCGGCAGAAGAGCATTTAAAAGCACTTGCTCGCAAAGGCGTGATAGAAATTGTCTCTGGTGCATCTAGAGGTATCCGTTTGCTACTTGAAGAAGAGCCTGAAGGCTTACCATTAATTGGACGAGTTGCAGCCGGTGAACCACTTTTAGCGCAAGAGCATATCGAAAGCCATTATCAAGTTGATCCTATGCTTTTTAAACCGAGCGCAGATTTTTTACTGCGTGTTAATGGTATGTCGATGAAAGATATCGGTATTATGGATGGCGATCTACTTGCTGTGCATAAAACACAAGATGTCCATAATGGCCAAGTGATTGTCGCACGTATTGAAGATGAAGTAACTGTAAAACGATTTAAGAAAGTCGGTAGTAAGATAGAACTGCACGCAGAAAATCCAGAGTTTTCACCTATTATCGTTGATTTACGTGAGCAGAGCTTTACTGTGGAAGGATTAGCAGTAGGGGTTATCCGTAACGGCGAATGGCTGTAATTTGTATCTAATTCATTCAATACAAATTATTGTACCAGATGCGCCGAAACCTCGTCCTCCAGTTCATCAGGGCGGGGAGAACGTCAAAAAGATGCAGATGATGTGTAAAATCATCTGCATTTTCTGTTTTTAATTTATACAAAAAAACATATGTTCCGCTGACTTTTATCTTTTATCTGCTTAACGAGGCTTATAGTCACCGGTTTTTTTCTGCTTAAGATTATCATCCATACTATGATCATGGTGACAACCTTCTGGATGTGTACAGGCTTGGGCTTCATGGCACTGAGCGCACAGCCCATGAATTTCAATCACACTATGGCGTAAATGAAAGCCATTATCTTTAGCGAGTGTGGTGATCGCCCCTTCAATTTTATGGCTACTTTTTTCTGTGACTGATAAGCAACGATCACAAATTAACATCACCGATGTATGCTCAGCATCATCAAAATGATGACAAAGCACATAGCTATTGGTGGATTCTATTTTGTGAATAAAACCTTGTTCAAGTAGAAATTCCAATCCACGATATACGGTAGGTGGTTTAGCTTGAGGCTCTACTTGGCGTAATAAATCTAATAAATCATAAGCGCTGATTGCGGTAGGTTGTTGCATGATCAGACGCAATACTGCCAGACGTTGTGAAGTCAGGCGAACACCTCGTTTCTGGCAGATCTTTTCTGCCTGAGCGAGCAATTTCTCTTCATTCATAGGATAGGATGCTCTCAGACGTGATTAATTACGATGATCTTACCATATTTTTTTTGAGCAAACCTTTGTGGAAAGTGGGATTTTGAGAAAATAACGCTATAAATTGTCATTATCAGTAAATCAAATCTAACCATAGTGGAAGGGGCTAATATTTATTCACAAGACTTACCTTAACGCCAATGATGAACGAGTAATAGCCAATGGGAAATAGACAAGGTGTGACAATATGATTGGCAAATGCGGGATAAGCATGAAACAAAGAAAAGCCCGTTAATGGGATAACAGGCTTTAGCGTTTGATGTTATATAACTTAGAAGATAAGGTAAGTTCTTAAGTAACCGTCAGAACGGAATATCGTCATCAAAGTCCATTGGTGGTTCATTACTTGGCGCTGGTGCCGCTGCTGGTTGTTGTGCTGGGCGAGATGGTGCGCCACCACTAAACTGTTGTGATGCTTGTGGTTGCTGAGGTTGACCCCAACCGCCTTGGCCTTGTGAAGGTGCATTATCTTGACCACCACGGCCACCTAACATCTGCATTGTGCCACCGATATTCACCACAACTTCAGTGCTGTAGCGATCTTGACCACTTTGATCTTGCCATTTACGTGTTTGTAATTGACCTTCAATATAAACTTGTGAACCTTTACGCAGATACTCGCCAGCAATTTCTGCTAGTTTGCCGAAAATGACCACACGGTGCCATTCGGTTTTCTCTTTCATTTCACCGGTTTGTTTGTCGCGCCAGCTTTCTGAAGTTGCTAGTGTCAGATTTGCCACTGCACCACCACTTGGCATATAACGGATTTCTGGATCCTGCCCTAAATTACCGATAAGAATAACTTTGTTAACGCCTCTGCTCGCCATGTGAGGTACTCCTGCGAAAGTAAATTTTTTGAAATCATAAGCGATGAAGTTTATCACGTAAGCTAAAATTTGAATATGATGAGTAATGAATTTCTCCATTGAGAACAGGATCGACATTTTATTGTCTTAATATGGCAAATTTTCATTATCATTCAGTTTCAATATATATACTGTATATCCATTCAGCTAGTTTTGTGTCATAATTATCCGATTCTTTCTTTTTCGGCGACTCACTTAATCCGGGATATATTCATGGATAAAATCGAAGTACGGGGCGCTCGCACCCATAACCTAAAAAATATCAATTTGGTCATTCCTCGCGATAAACTTATTGTTATTACGGGACTTTCTGGCTCAGGTAAATCCTCTTTAGCCTTTGATACGCTTTATGCGGAAGGCCAACGGCGTTACGTTGAATCGCTTTCAGCTTATGCTCGTCAGTTTCTTTCCTTAATGGAAAAGCCTGATGTTGATCATATTGAAGGGTTATCGCCCGCTATTTCGATTGAGCAGAAATCGACATCACATAACCCACGCTCAACGGTCGGTACCATTACCGAGATCCACGATTACCTACGTCTATTATTTGCACGTGTGGGTGAACCGCGCTGTCCTGATCACGATATCCCTTTAGCGGCTCAAACGGTAAGCCAAATGGTGGATAATGTTTTAGCGCAACCTGAAGGTAAACGCTTAATGTTATTGGCGCCAATCGTAAAAGAGCGCAAAGGTGAGCATGTAAAATTACTCAATAATCTTGCTGCACAAGGCTATATTCGTGCTCGTATCGATGGTGAAGTGTGTGATTTATCAGATCCCCCTACCTTGGAGTTACAGAAAAAGCACACCATTGAAGTGGTCATTGATCGCTTTAAAGTTCGTGACGATCTGGCTCAACGTTTAGCGGAATCTTTTGAAACCGCATTAGAGCTTTCTGGCGGTACTGCTGTTATCTCTGATATGGACGATAGCAGTGCTGAAGATATCGTTTTTTCTGCAAACTTTGCCTGTCCTATTTGTGGTTATAGCATGAGTGAACTAGAGCCACGGTTATTCTCTTTTAATAACCCCGCAGGTGCGTGTCCTACTTGTGATGGTTTAGGGGTTCAACAATTTTTCGATCCTGATTTGGTGATCCAGAATCGAGAAATTTCTCTGGCCGGTGGTGCGATTAAAGGGTGGGATCGGCGCAATTTTTACTATTTCCAAATGTTGCGCTCATTAGGCGAGCACTATCATTTTGATGTTGAAGCCCCCTTTGACTCATTACCCGACAAGATCCAGAAAGTGATTTTATCCGGTTCAGGTAAAGAAAATATTGAATTTAAATACACCAATGATCGAGGGGATGTTGTGGTTCGCCATCATCCTTTTGAAGGGGTATTAAATAATATGGAGCGCCGCTATCGTGAAACAGAATCGAGTGCGGTGCGTGAAGAGTTAGCTAAATATATTAGCAATCGTCCTTGCGCCTCTTGTGGTGGTACTCGCTTACGTCGCGAAGCTCGCCATGTGTATGTTGAAAATACCACGTTACCTGAAATTGCGGATTACAGTATTGGTCATGCGATGAGCTTTTTCCAAAATCTAAAACTCAGTGGTCAGCGAGCGAAAATTGCCGAAAAAGTATTAAAAGAGATTGGTGACAGATTAAAATTCTTGGTCAATGTGGGATTAAATTACCTCACTCTTTCTCGTTCAGCGGAGACATTATCAGGCGGCGAAGCGCAGCGTATTCGCCTAGCAAGCCAAATTGGTGCTGGATTAGTAGGGGTAATGTATGTACTTGATGAGCCTTCAATTGGTTTGCATCAACGCGATAACGATCGCCTACTGGAAACGTTGATCCACTTGCGTGATTTAGGTAACACGGTGATCGTCGTTGAGCATGATGAAGACGCTATCCGTGCCGCTGATCATATTATTGATATTGGGCCGGGTGCTGGCGTTCATGGTGGTGAGATAGTCGCTCAGGGTACACTGGAAGATATTGTTAATAATCCCAACTCATTAACCGGTAAATTCTTAAGTGGCGAACGCCGTATTGCTATCCCTGAAAAGCGTGTTCCTGTTGATCGCGAAAAAATGCTCACTATTTTAGGGGCGAAAGGTAATAACCTAAAAAACGTTAATTTAAAAATACCTGTTGGTTTATTTACTTGTATTACCGGTGTATCTGGCTCGGGTAAATCAACCTTAATTAATGATACGTTATTCCCCATTGCTCAACGTCAATTAAATGGCGCCACTAATAGCGTGCCAGCACCTTATTTAGACGTTGAGGGATTAGAGCACTTTGATAAAGTGATTGATATTAACCAAAGTCCTATCGGTCGTACGCCACGTTCCAACCCTGCGACTTATACCGGAGTATTTACCCCGATCCGTGAACTTTTTGCTGGTGTACCAGAATCACGAACTCGCGGTTATACGCCAGGGCGCTTTAGTTTTAACGTGAAGGGGGGGCGTTGCGAAGCTTGCCAAGGCGATGGTGTATTAAAAGTTGAAATGCACTTTTTACCTGATGTGTATGTGCCTTGTGATCAGTGTAAAGGGCAACGTTATAATCGTGAAACCCTTGAGATTAAATATAAAGGGAAAAATATTCACGAAGCGCTAGATATGACAATCGAAGAAGCAAGAGAGTTTTTTGATGCGGTGCCCGCATTAGCGCGTAAGCTACAAACATTGATTGATGTGGGACTCTCTTATATTCGTTTAGGACAGTCTGCCACTACGTTATCGGGTGGTGAAGCACAACGGGTTAAATTAGCCAAAGAGTTGTCAAAACGGGGTACAGGCCAAACCCTCTATATTTTGGATGAACCGACCACGGGTTTGCACTTTGCCGATATTGAGTTACTTCTTGATGTGCTCCATCAGTTGCGTGATCAGGGTAATACAATTGTGGTGATTGAGCATAACCTCGATGTGATCAAAACCGCTGACTGGATCGTTGATTTAGGGCCTGAAGGAGGCAGTGGTGGTGGTCAGATCTTGATATCCGGTACGCCAGAGCAAGTTGCTGACTTTGAAGGCTCCCACACGGCAAGGTTTTTGAAACCAATTTTAGAGCGCGGTTATTAATAGCACTCGGTTTACGCACTTCTTGTCTAAACGCTACAAATTTTGTTTGTAGCGTTTTTCTTTATAAAAAGGAATTTGATATTTTATTAGAGAAATTAATTCTATTAGATAAAACTATTCTTTTTTCGTCAGTCACGCTGATAGCCGCTTTTTATATAATTAACACTCTTTTTATAAAAAAAAGAATAAATAGTTAATTCTGCTGTTTTATTACATTATTTTAACTAAATACGAGATAACAAAGCTAAATAGAAAGGATTATCATAGTATATCGTGATGCATAGCACAGTTTATTCATGGATTTGTTTCATTTGTTATACTTGACTATTATTGTATAACAATAGTGATATTTTGTTATATTTCAAAGTATTATGTAAATAAAAAGGTTGCCGTAGGGGGAAGGTTATTATTTACTGTTCCCTTTGAACAGATAATCCTACTTTTCTCCTTGTGAGAGAATTATTTCCCAAAACGTTTTCAGCTATCACGATTTATAACAACTTTTTTCTCCGCAATATTTCCTATCATTTACCCATAATAAAAATACCTGCAAAAAGTAAGGCTATTAGGTCATCGCAAAGTTAGATAGTTCTTTTTACCCCCAAAATTCGTTTTGCTATTAACAATTACAATATAAAAAGTGAGTACTAATATGGAAACGGCTTCCTCAAAAACAGAGACAACAAGCTATCCCGCAACTAGTGCTGGCGCTCGCCGAGCAGGTATGACAGAAGAACAATGGCGTGCAGCAATTAAATTTGACGGCAATGATGTGGGCTGGGTTATCATGAGTATCGGTATGGCTATCGGTGCAGGGATTGTTTTTTTACCTGTACAGGTTGGCTTAATGGGATTGTGGGTTTTCTTACTTTCCTCCGTGATTGGTTACCCCGCAATGTACCTTTTCCAACGCCTATTTATTAATACGTTGGCTGAATCTCCTGAGTGTAAAGACTACCCAAGCGTTATCACCGGTTATCTCGGTAAAAACTGGGGTATTTTATTAGGTGCACTCTATTTTGTGATGTTAGTGATTTGGATGTTTGTCTATTCCACAGCTATCACGAATGACAGTGCTTCTTATCTACAAACTTTTGGTGTGACTGACAGTTTATTATCAGAAAATCCATTCTATGGTCTGATTTTAATCTGTGCGTTAGTGGCTATTTCTTCTCGTGGTGAACAATTACTGTTTAAGCTATCAAGCTTTATGGTAATGACAAAACTACTGGTTGTTGCGGCATTAGGTCTTTCAATGATTGGTATGTGGCATCTGTATAATGTTGGCGCATTACCACCTGCCGGACGTTTAATTAAAGAAGCCATTATCACACTACCTTTTACATTAACTTCTATTTTGTTTATCCAAACATTAAGCCCAATGGTTATCTCTTATCGTAGTCGTAACCAAAATCGTGAAGTAGCGCGTCATAAAGCATTACGTGCAATGAATATCGCTTTCGGTGTGTTGTTCTGTACGGTGTTTTTCTATGCGATCTCCTTCACATTAGCAATGGGACATGATGAAGCAGTAAAAGCTTATGAGCAAAATATCTCTGCATTAGCGATTGCAGCAAAATTCTTCCCTGGTGGTTGGGTAACCGTAGTGAGTGTGATGCTGAATATTTTCGCAGTAATGACCGCATTCTTTGGTGTCTATCTCGGTTTCCGTGAAGCAACACAAGGGATTGTGATGAATATTCTGCAACGCATGATGCCCGTTGAAAAAATCAATGAAAAATGGGTACAAAACGGCATTATGATCTTTGCTGTGCTGTTAGCTTGGGGCGCCATTATTCTCAATGCACCAGTACTGAGCTTTACCTCAATTTGTAGTCCTATCTTTGGTATGGTCGGTTGTCTTATCCCTGCATACCTAGTGTACAAAGTACCGATGTTACATAAATACAAAGGCGCATCACTTTATCTGATTATCTTTACGGGTCTGCTACTTTGTGTTTCTCCGTTCTTGGCATTCTCATAGTCGTCAACTGCGGTTCGAGTTAGCTGTTATTAACAACGATATTAATCCAAGGTGTTAGATTATGAGCCAGAACAATAATTCTCATTTATGGTCGCAGTTTATTCGTCAATTACGTGAAGGTGTTAAGCCAGCAGTAGGTTGCACTGAGCCGATTTCATTGGCATTAGCTGCGGCAAAAGCAACCGCATTATTAGCTGAGCCTGTTGTTGGTATTGAAGCGTGGGTTTCGCCTAATTTAATGAAAAACGGAATGGGCGTAACAGTACCAGGAACGGGAATGGCGGGATTGCCCATCGCGGCTGCATTAGGGGCGACAGGGGGCAATCCGGATGCTGGCCTTGAAGTATTACTTACAGCATCACCACAAGCTATCGCTCAGGCTAAGACATTGGTTGCTGAAGGAAAAGTGACGGTTGGCGTGAAAACGCCATGTAGTGATGTACTCTACTCCGAAGCAAAAGTATATGGTCAGTCAGGTTATGCCATTGTCAGTATTGCTAAAGAGCATACCCATGTTGTGCGCTGTGAGTGTAATGGCAAAGTTGTTTTTGAGGATGATAAAACGAGTTTGACTCATGCCGGGGATAGCGTAGAAGAAAAGCCTTTTGCGACGGTTTGTGCTGAAGATATTTATCGCTTTGCACTCAATGTACCTATAGATCAAGTCGCCTTTATGCTTGATGCGGCTTATCTAAATGGTGCTTTATCAGAAGAAGGACTAAAAAATAGTTATGGATTGGCGATAGGGCGGACGCTGGTTTCACAGCAAGAGAATGGCTTATTAGGTAAGGATTTACTGAGTGAAATCATGATAAGAACGTCTGCCGCTTCAGATGCACGTATGGGGGGCGCTGTATTACCTGCTATGAGTAACTCAGGCTCCGGTAATCAAGGCATTGCTGCAACATTGCCGGTAATGGTAGTTGCTGAATTTATTCAAGCAGATGACGAAACTTTATTACGGGCATTAGTTTTATCGCACTTAATGGCGATTTATGTTCATAGCCATTTCCCACCTCTGTCTGCATTGTGTGCGGCAACCACTGCATCAATGGGGGCGGCTGCGGGTATGGCATGGCTACTGACTAAAGACTTCACCACTGTAAGTATGTCAATCAACAGTATGATTGGTGATATTAGTGGCATTATCTGTGATGGCGCGTCGAATAGCTGTGCAATGAAAGTATCAAGTAGTGCGGCGAGTGCGTATAAAGCCGTTTTAATGGCGATGCAAAATCAAAGTGTAGCGGGCACTGACGGGATTGTCAGTGATGATGTTGATAGTTCAATTGCGAATCTCTGCGCATTAGCCAGTCGTGCAATGCAACATACAGATATTCAAATTATTGAGATCATGGAAGAAAAAGCACGCCGTAATGCCGGGGAAAAGCAGCAAGCTGTCAATGCATAAAAGGCAAAGACCTAAAAAGACAGTGAAAAATGTTGTAATGCAGTAAAGAAAATACCTGCTTATGAAAATAGGCAGGTATTTTTTTAAGCTAATATCAGCAACGAATGGTTGGTTATATTAATTAACTGACGGCTGCAAAGGCTTGTGCAATGCGCTGCACATTATTGTTATTGACACCCGCCATACAAACACGACCTGTACCAATCAGGTAAATACCAAACTCTTCACGTAATCTATCTACTTGCTCTGGTGAAAAGCCGGTATAACTGAACATACCGCGTTGTGTTAATAAATGATCAAAGTTTTTCTCAGGTAATGCTTCTTTTAAGGCATTAACTAAAGTTACACGCATCTCTTTGATGCGGTCACGCATATGAGCCACTTCTTTTTGCCATTGTGCGGTTAATACATGATCTGATAAAACTTGATTAACCAGTTGTGCGCCATAGTTAGCAGGACTTGAATAGATACGACGTGCGCCCGCTTTTAATTGCCCTAATACATGCTCACACTCTTTCGCGTTATCACATACAATCGATAAGCCACCCGCCCGTTCCCCATAAATCCCGAAGATTTTAGAGAATGAGTTACTGACTAATACAGGTAACCCCGCTTTTGCCATAGCGCGAACCGCATAAGCATCATCATCTAAACTTTCAGCAAATCCCTGATAAGCAATATCAAGGAAAGGGATTGCTTGACGCGCTTTGAGGATCTCAATGACCTGATCCCATTGTGCTTTGGTGAGATCAGAGCCTGTTGGATTATGGCAACATGGGTGCATCAGTACGATGCTTTTTTCAGGAAGTTTTTTAAAGCAATCGATTAATGCATCGAATTTGACCCCTTTGGTTTCGGGATCAAAATAAGGGTAATAATTTACTTTAAAGCCGGAGCCCGCAAAAATAGACGCATGATTGTCCCAAGTGGGATCACTGATCCAAACTTCAGAGCTTGGAAAATAGCGATGTAGAAAATCTGCGCCGACTTTTAGCGCTCCGGAGCCACCTAATGTTTGTATGGTAGCAATCTTTTTGTCTGCAATAAGCGGGTTATCAGCACCAAAAAGGAGAGTCTGTACTTCGTGGCGATAAGGGGCGAGTCCTTCCATTGGCAAATACAGTGTTGCGGTAGGTGTCATCGCATTAAGCTGCTGACGCGCCACAGACACGGTGCCTAGAATGGGGGTTTTGCCTTCTTCATCATAATAAAGACCAATACTTAGGTTAATTTTATCTTGACGTGGATCTTTATTATAGACATCCATTAATGAGAGAATCGGGTCTCCCGCAAACGCTTCAACCTGTTGAAACACGGCTTTTATTCTCCAATCACTTTTTGTGTGCCAGATAGATACAATATCTTGTGTGCTATTGTTCGTCTAGGTATTCCATAATGACGCGCGAAGTTAATTTGGTAATTAATTCGTACGCGCTAATACCACTATATTTGGCTATTTCTTCTACGGGTAGCACATCTCCCCATAAAATAGCTTCATCACCGACACGATCAATTAGCTCAGATCCCAAATCGACGCTGATCATATCCATGGATACGCGTCCAACAATCGGCACTTTTCGACCGTTGATCCAAACAGGGGTGCCAGAAGGTGCACTACGTGGGTAACCATCACCATAACCGATAGCAATAACACCCAGATAAGTATCTTTTTCACTTACCCATGTGCCACCATAACCAACGGGTTCACCTGCTTTATGTTTACGAACCGCAATAAGGCTCGTTTTTAGTGTCATTGCCGGGGTTAAACCAAAGTCTTTACCTGTTCTGTTATCACCCGTTGGTGAGATACCGTATGTGATGATCCCAGGGCGAACCCATTGATAATGGACTTGTGGCCAAAATAAAATTCCCGCAGAAGCAGCGATAGATTTATCACCCGCTTTATCTTGGATAAAGGCTTGAAATAGCTGAATTTGATTTTGTGTGACTTCAGGAATATCAGGCTCATCCGCGCGACTAAAATGACTGACCAAATTGACGGGTTGTTGGACATTTTTACAAGCACAAAGTCGTTGATAAAAAGCCTCAGCTTCTTCAGGACGGACGCCTAAACGATGCATTCCAGTATCGAGCTTCATCCAGACTTTTACGGGTTCTTCTAAATCGGCATTTTCTAACGCTTCGAGTTGCTCTTCACTATGAACAACAGTCTCAATATGGTTAACCACCAAAATGGGTAAATCAACAGCATCAAAGAAGCCTTCAAGTAGTAGGATGGGTTTCACAATCCCCCCACTACGTAATGTTAAGGCTTCACCGATACGTGCTACGCCAAAACAATCAGCATCATCCATTAAAGTATATGCTGTTTCTAATAACCCATGACCATAAGCGTTTGCTTTCACGACAGCTATCAGGTGGCTATGTGGTGCATAGTCTCTCACATGCTGAAAATTGTGACGCAGAGCGCGGCGATCTATTACTGCGGTTGCCGCTTTCATGTTATTTCTCTATTTCCTTTTATTCCGTCAAGGTGGATGGTTATTCGTCGTCGTAAGCAGGGCCTGCGTAGTTATCAAAGCGAGACCATTGACCATTAAAGGTTAGTCTTACCGTACCGATAGGGCCATTACGCTGTTTACCAATGATAATTTCTGCCACCCCTTTTAGGTCGCTATTTTCGTGATAAACTTCGTCACGATAGATAAACATAATCAAGTCGGCATCTTGCTCAATAGAGCCCGATTCACGTAAGTCAGAGTTAACTGGGCGCTTATCAGCACGTTGTTCCAAACTACGGTTTAACTGTGACAGAGCGACAACAGGAACCTGTAATTCTTTAGCTAATGCTTTCAAAGAGCGTGAAATTTCAGCAATTTCTAAAGTTCGGTTCTCAGATAATGAAGGTACTCTCATTAACTGCAAGTAGTCAATCATGATTAGGCTTAAACCGCCATGTTCACGATAAATTCTTCGGGCACGAGAGCGCACCTCGGTGGGGGTTAAACCAGAGGAATCATCAATATACATATTACGTTTTTCAAGCAAAATACCCATGGTACTTGAAATACGCGCCCAATCTTCATCGTCAAGTTGCCCAGTACGAATACGGGTTTGATCCACGCGAGACAATGAAGCGAGCATACGCATCATGATTTGGTTACCTGGCATCTCTAAGCTAAAGATAAGTACAGGTTTTTCTTCCGTCATTGCCGCATTTTCGCATAAGTTCATCGCGAAGGTGGTTTTACCCATAGAAGGACGTGCTGCGACAATAATTAAATCTGATTTTTGCAGTCCGGCAGTTTTTTTATCCAGATCTTGATAGCCACTGGATACCCCCGTCACACCATCATGAGGTTTTTGGTAGAGTTGCTCTATTTTTTCAACGGTTTCTTCTAAAATGGCATCAATTGCTTTTGGCCCTTCATCTTTATTGGCGCGGGTTTCGGCAATTTGAAAGACGCGAGATTCAGCAAAATCGAGCAGATCTTCGCTGGTGCGTCCTTGGGGATCAAATCCAGCATCAGCAATTTCATTGGCGACTTTGATCATATCGCGAACGACAGCACGTTCACGAACAATGTCGGCATAAGCGTTAATATTGGCTGCACTTGGCGTATTTTTGGATAGTTCTGCTAAATAAGCAAAGCCTCCAACGCTTTCTAATTCTGCGTTTTGTTCTAGTGCTTCTGATAAGGTTATCAGATCAATAGGTTTACCCAGCTCAAGTAAACGCTGCATTTGCGCAAAAATAGTGCGATGAGGTCGGCTATAAAAATCATCGGCAGTGACACGCTCGGAGACATTATCCCAACGCTCGTTATCTATCATTAGACCGCCTAACACCGATTGTTCGGCTTCTAGCGAATGGGGGGGAAGTTTCAACCCTTCCATTTGGCGATCTTTTATCTCAGACATTAGCTTGTCAGTGGTCTTGTTTCTGGCCATAAATCCTGCACAAAGTCGAAAAAATATCAATCAGCGCATTAGTATACGCTAACCCAATAATCTGTGCCTTGTAGAAATAACGATCATTTGTCATTATCTCTACAGGTCGTTACAACGCTGGTTTATATAATCCTAGGTCAATCATCAATCTTATAAAGGAGATTACGATGGCTAAACGCATTCAGTTTGCAGCTCATGGTAATGCCGATGTACTCGAGCTAACTTCATTTACCCCCGCCCCTCTAGGCGATAACGAAGTACAGGTTGCCAATAAAGCCATTGGCATTAATTATATTGATACTTATGTGCGTAGCGGATTATATCCAGTAGAGCATTTCCCAAGTGGCTTAGGAACTGAAGCTGCCGGTGTTGTGATTAAAACAGGCGCTCATGTTACTTCACTTAAAGAAGGGGATAGAGTTGTATATGCACAATCTCCATTAGGCGCCTACAGCGATACGCATAATGTACCAGAAAATAAAGTAGCTCGCCTGCCTGATAATATCTCTTTTGAACAAGCCGCCGCCTCTTTTTTGAAAGGATTAACGGTTTATTATCTATTCAATGAAACATACAAATTACGTGCAGGGGAAACCTTTTTATTCCATGCAGCGGCGGGTGGTGTCGGGCTAATTGCCAGCCAATGGGCGAAAGCGATTGGCGCTAAAATGATTGGTACTGCAGGCAGTGATGAGAAAGTGGCTAAAGCTAAGGCCGCAGGTGCATGGAAAGTGATTAACTATCAAACTGAATCTATTGTTGAACGTGTCCTTGCGCTCACCAATAACCAAAAAGTACCCGTTGTGTATGATTCTGTTGGCAAAGCAACTTGGTTGGATTCGTTGCACTGTTTGCAACGCCGAGGCTTAATGGTCAGTTTTGGTAACGCTTCTGGTGCGGTAACAGGGGTTGATTTAGGTATTCTTAATAAATTGGGTTCACTTTATGTTACTCGTCCTTCTATTTCCGGCTACATTACGACGCGCGAAGAGTTAGATGCAGCAAGTGAAGCACTATTTACGTTAATTGGTCGTGGTAAAATTGATGTCAGTGTGCCAGATAATCAGAAATTTGCATTAGCTGATGCTAAAGCCGCACACCGTTATCTTGAAAGTCGTCAATCTCAAGGTTCAAGTCTATTGATCCCATAGTTTTTAAAGGTTACAAGTATAAAAAATCCATCTTTATTAACTGATTAACTAAATAGTTGATTAAGCAATTTGAGTAAGATGGATTTTTATCACGGGTTAAAAAGGACTATTTTTCGGTCACAAACTTAAGCGCATTCTCTAGCACGGTTAAATCAGCACCTTGTTTGTGGGCATTTTCACTTAAATGACGACGCCATTGTCTTGCCCCGGGAATACCTTGGAAAATTCCCAACATATGGCGGGTGATATGACCTAAATAAGTGCCTTGTGAAAGCTCTTTTTCAATATAAGGATACATAGCTTTTACGGCAGCGACGGCATTAGTAACAGGTAACTGATTATCAAAAAGCACGTGATCCACATGAGCCAATATTGATGGATTTTGATAAGCCTCGCGACCTACCATAACACCATCCATATATTTTAAGTGCTCCTGTGCCTCTTCTAGTGACTTAATGCCACCATTAATTGCCATAGTGAGATGCGAGAAATCACGTTTTAATTGATAAACACGAGGATAATCTAAAGGAGGCACTTCGCGGTTTTCTTTGGGGCTTAATCCCGATAACCAAGCTTTGCGAGCATGAATAATAAAGGTATCGCAGTTATTATCACGGCTGACGGTATCAATAAAATCACATAGAAATTGATAGCTATCTTGGTTGTCGATGCCAATACGTGTTTTTACCGTCACAGGAATATCGACCACATCACGCATAGCTTTCACGCAATCTGCAACGAGTTGTGCTTCACCCATTAAACAAGCACCAAAGCGTCCATTTTGTACCCGATCAGAAGGGCAACCTACATTTAAATTAATTTCATCATAGCCACGCTCTTGTGCTAATTTTGCACATTGCGCTAACGCTTGTGGATCACTGCCGCCAAGCTGTAATGAGATCGGGTGCTCTTCGTTGCTATATTTTAAATAATCACCTTTGCCATGAATAATGGCACCTGTTGTGACCATTTCAGTATACAGCAAAGTATTTTTGGTAAGCTGGCGAAAGAAATAACGGCAATGGCGATCAGTCCAATCGAGCATAGGTGCAACAGAGAAGCGATTAAGTGGGTAATTCCCTTGAGTGCCCTGTGTTTGCTTGTTTTCTAGTGTTTTATCGGTTGGTGTATTTTCGTGCATTATAACCCATTTTAGTGTGTTTTCTCTTTATCAGGACACCAATGAGGACACCAGATTTTGGTGTTTTACTGAGAGTAAGAGAGGATTTATATCGAGATGGCTTACTATAGCATAACAAAATGTGATAGAGCAGGTGGTGTGATCTTTCCCTAAAACGAGGCCGATATAATTAGATTTTATGTACGAAGCTTAATTATTGATGAACTAATCTAGGTTTAATTATTAGATCGAAAAGGGCTCCTATAAGGAGCCCTTCGAAAATATCTCGCTAACGGGGTCTAAGACCAACCAGCTTCACACTGTACCGCGCTTTCAATCTAGTGACGTTTCCGTCGATGATTAGATTCTAGTCAATTCCCGATTGATGTCAAGTAGCTTGTTCTTCATCGGATGTATAGATATACTTTTTTATCATCAGAGTGGAATATCAATATGCCTGTAAAATCAATAATTAAGACGCTATCTAACTCTCGACTCTCTACTTACAAACAACCACACTTATGCGATTATACGCTGTAAAAAGTCACATCAGATATTTTACACCAACCAATCAATGCAAAAGAGACGAAAAGCTTGGCCTTTAACGGTTGGTATTGATGTTACTTTCATTCCAAAACCAGCCTCAGCTCAAGGCAACCATCCCAATGCGACTCAAGTAAAACAATGAAAAAGATTTATATTGTGCACTCACTGGTCTGGATCTTTGATCCCATTCAAATGGAAGTGCATGCTGTCTAAGAAAAACTAAATTATTTAATGAGTATAAATACACAGTATATTATCTTAATAATTAAATTTATCTCAATGCTATTAAAAATGAAAATAGCCAATGCTCAAAAATCTACGTTATAAAACAAAAGTAAAAATAAAAAATAGAAAAGGAGCATTGGTTATGAATATTGAAAGGAAAATACTAGTCAAACTAAAAAATATACATTCACTTGATCAAAATAAAAAACTATTACGCTCTGGTTACCATAATCAATATAATACATTTTTATCTAATATTTCTTTTGTTCCAGTATTATCATCATCACAATTACCACCTAAAAATCATCTTTCTCTTACATCAAATCATTTAAATGATTACTATTATTTAAATTTACCTAATGATAACACATATACATTAGATGAAATTATTAAAATATTAAAACAACATCCTGATATAGAATATGTGCAAAAAATTCCAAAATTACCTGTACAGCCACCTAATATTACGCCGGATTTAACTCGCCATCAGCATTATTTAAAAACCCCAAAAATAAAATCAAATGAAATAAACGGGTTAGGTATTATAGACGCTTGGAATAAAAATGCTTATGGGCAAGGTATACAGGTGGCCGATATTGAGTGGGATTTTGATTTATCACATCCCGATTTGTTAGCTAATAATATCACGCCACTTTTTCCTTTAACTGAAAAAACCGATCAAGCCGACCATGGTACGGCAGTGGCGGGGTTAATTATGGGGAAAAAAGACGGTAAAGGTATTACTGGGCTTGCTTATAAATTAGATATGTTTTATGCCATATCAGAATTAAGCAGTGGTCGTATTGAAGCAATTATTGCCAGTAAACAGAAATTACACGCGGGTGATATTGTTTTATATGAGATGCAGACAGTTTGTGAACATCATGCTTATGTTCCTGCTGATTATGAAATGCATATCTGGGAGGCCACTCGTACATTAACAGAAGCGGGGATTATTGTGATCATGGCTGCCGGCAATGGGGGGGTTGATCTCGATTTACCTTTTTATGATAGCTATCGTCAACGTAGCGATAACCACTCTATACGTGTCGGTGCGGGCTCGCCTTATACGCTAAATCGTTTACCTTTCTCAACGCATGGCTCCCCCATTCATGTGCAAGCATGGGGAGAAGATGTGACTACTGCCGGATATGGTGATCTTTTTCATGGTGATGGGAATAACAAATATACGGCTAATTTTAGTGGAACATCATCAGCCTGTGCATTAGTCGCGGGGGCGGCTGCAGTTATTCAATCTTGGTATAAAGATAAAACCAACACGGTATTAACGCCAATAGAGATGCGAGAGCTACTGATTAAAACAGGAACCTATCCATCATTAAATGAAAAGATTGGCCCTTTGCCTAATGTGAATAATGCCATCTTACATTTAAAAAATTTAATCCAATATAATTAATAGAAAGGATACCTTCTATGGCTTAAGACTATGGAAGGTATTTTTAGTATTTATCTTGCTGAAAATAATCTTTTTTAAGTCTGTTTTAGACTTGAAAATACCGCGATAGAATGATTTGTGATAAAAAATTTATTTAATCATAAATTAAAATAATTTATTAGTATTTATGCTTATTATTAATTATTTGATTATATTATATTTTTTGTTTTTTATAACAAAGTCTAGAGTTATGATGAAAAGCTTAAAAATGAATAGTTTTTCATAAGAAATGTACCTTTTTGCTTTCAATTTTACCTCACTACGTTTATCATTTGCCCCTTGTACTATACATACGGCGTTGCTGGTTTTGGGCTTCTGTGGAGCATACTGCTCCGGCAGCTCACACAGTCTTTTCCGGCGGCGGTTCTATCTGCATTATTCTTCGGGATAGAGTATTACCTTAAATGACTGAGAAAACATCTCTGACACCACTAGTCGAATTAAAATCCTTAAGTAAAGGTTTCGACGGAAAACAAATCATTTCCCGCCTCGATCTGACTATCAACCATGGCGAGTTTTTAACCATACTCGGCCCTTCAGGCTGTGGTAAGACGACGGTATTACGTTTAATTGCGGGCTTAGAAGACGCGGATGATGGACAAATTATCCTAGATGGACAGGATATTACCCATATTCCAGCAGAACAGCGTTTTGTAAATACCGTTTTCCAAAGTTATGCCCTGTTTCCCCATATGACCGTATTTGAAAATGTGGCTTTTGGTCTACGTATGCAGAAAACACCTGCTGCAGAGATCAATAGTCGCGTTATGGAAGCGTTACGTATGGTGCAACTGGAGGACTTTGCCCAACGCCGTCCTGCTCACCTTTCTGGTGGTCAACAGCAACGCGTCGCGATTGCACGGGCGGTGGTCAATAAGCCGAAGGTATTGTTGTTAGACGAATCATTGTCTGCTCTGGATTACAAATTACGTAAGCAGATGCAAAATGAGCTAAAAGCCTTACAACGAAAACTGGGGATCACCTTTATTTTCGTCACCCACGATCAGGAAGAAGCACTGACTATGTCAGATAGGATCGTGGTAATGAAAGAAGGGCGTATTGAGCAAGACGGCACGCCTCGAGAAATCTATGAAGAGCCAACTAACTTATTCGTTGCTCAATTTATAGGTGAAATCAATATCTTTGATGCACGTGTCCTACATCGTATTGATGAGACACGTATTAGAGCGGATGTTGAAGGGCACGAATGCGATATTTACACGCAATTACCTGTTACTCAAAATCAGCAACTGAAAGTGTTACTCAGACCAGAAGATCTGCGCGTTGAAGAGATACACGATCTTGAAAACCTTCCGGGACTTATCGGTTATGTTCGTGAACGTAACTATAAAGGCATGACGCTAGATTCTGTTGTTGAAATGGAAAATGGCAAGATGGTGATGGTGAGTGAATTCTTTAATGAAGATGATCCGGATGTTGATCACTCGTTAGACCAAAAGATAGCGGTAACTTGGGTTGAGAGCTGGGAGGTCGTGCTGGCTGATGAAGAAAACACGTAAACTATTTCAAAACATCGTTATTACTGGTGTTGTGGGTTGGTTAATGGTGTTCGTCTTCTTACCGAATATCATGATCATCGCCACCAGTTTTTTAACCCGTGATGATGCGAATTTAGTCGAGATGGTTTTTACGCTCGATAACTATTATCGCTTATTTGATCCAATGTATGCAGAAGTATTACTGCACTCTATTAATATGGCATTGGTAGCGACCTTAGCTTGTTTAATATTAGGTTATCCTTTTGCTTTTTTTCTGGCAAAAATGCCTAAGAAAATACAACCATTACTGCTGTTTTTATTAATAGTTCCCTTTTGGACTAACTCACTTATTCGTATTTATGGGTTAAAGATTTTTCTCAGTACGAAAGGCTATTTTAATGAGTTTCTATTGTGGATAGGGCTTATCGATAAACCGCTAAGGATCATTTATACCCCAGAGGCGGTAGTATTAGGGTTGGTTTATATTTTATTACCTTTTATGGTTCTGCCACTCTATTCCAGCATTGAAAAACTGGATAAACCCTGTTTGGAAGCGGCTCGAGATCTCGGTGCGAATAAATTACAGACCTTTATTCGTATTATTATCCCATTAACTATGCCGGGGATCATCGCAGGTTGTTTATTGGTAATGTTACCTGCCATGGGCTTATTCTTTGTGGCGGATTTAATGGGGGGCGCGAAAAACCTACTTATTGGTAACGTAATAAAGAGCCAATTCTTAAATATTCGCGACTGGCCATTTGGGGCAGCTACCAGTATCTGTTTAACACTGGTGATGGGGTTAATGCTATTTGTGTATTACCGAGCCGTAAAACTACTGCATAAGAAGGTAGAAATAGAATGATAGGACGGTTATTGCGGGGTGGATTTATGTCCATCATTTACGCGTATCTTTATATCCCGATTATCATTCTGATAGTTAACTCTTTTAACTCATCACGTTTCGGGATCAACTGGAAAGGCTTTACCACTGACTGGTATACCATTTTATTAAATAATGACAGCCTGCTACAAGCTGCAGGGCATTCATTAACGATGGCAGTCACCTCAGCAACCTTTGCGACGTTGATTGGTTCATTGGCTGCGGTGGCGCTTTATCGCTATCGTTTTCGTGGTAAAAAGTTTGTTGGTGGTATGCTGTTTGTGGTGATGATGTCGCCAGATATTGTGATGGCGATTTCATTATTGGTTTTATTTATGCTATTAGGCATTTCCTTAGGGTTTTGGTCATTACTGGTGTCGCATATTACCTTTTGTCTGCCTTTTGTGGTGGTCACGGTCTATTCGCGACTCAGTGGTTTTGATGTCAAAATGCTTGAAGCCGCTAAGGATCTAGGGGCGGGTGAATTTACTATTTTACGTAAAATCATTATGCCATTAGCGATGCCAGCAGTAGCCTCGGGTTGGTTATTAAGCTTTACGTTATCGATGGATGACGTGGTTGTCTCCTCTTTTGTGACTGGACCAAGCTATGAAATTTTACCATTAAAAATTTACTCAATGGTAAAAGTAGGTGTTTCACCGGAAGTGAATGCACTGGCAACCATCCTTTTAGGGCTATCATTAGTATTAGTATTAATTAGTCAGTTGATCTTACGAGATAGAACTGGCAAAGCGTAATTTAAAAGTATTAGTGCGAGTTTCTCGCACTTTTTACGGTCTTGATGACCAAATCTGTTGGAGGTAGGCGTTACGCCTATTTGATATTAACGCATCAACCACTGAAGGAAGCCTAAATGAAAAAGTGGTCCTCTGTACTTGCTGCCAGTGTAATGGCATTAAGTATTGGTACAGCATCGGCTGATGATGGTAAGACAATCTATTTCTATAACTGGACGGAATATGTACCGCCAGGATTGCTGGAACAGTTTACAAAAGAGACTGGGATTAAGGTGATTTACTCCACCTACGAATCTAACGAAAGCATGTATACCAAATTAAAAACCTATAAAGACGGTGCTTATGATTTGGTGGTTCCTTCAACTTATTTTATTTCTAAAATGAGTCATGAGGGGATGCTACAGAAGATTGATAAATCAAAGCTCAGTAATTTTGATAATCTTGACCCAAGTTTATTACATAAATCATTCGATCCTCAAAATGACTACTCAATCCCTTATATTTGGGGAGCGACTGCGATAGGGATTAATAGTGATGAAGTTGATGTAAGTAGCATTACTTCATGGGCTGATTTATGGAAACCGGAATATAAAGATAGTTTACTGTTAACGGATGATGCACGTGAAGTATTCCAAATGGCTTTATTAAAATTAGGCTATTCAGGTAATACCACAGATCCAAAACAGATTGAAGAAGCCTATAAAGAGTTACAAAAGCTGATGCCTAATGTACTGGCTTTTAATTCGGATAATCCTGCCAATCCTTATATGCAAGGAGAAGTGAATCTAGGGATGATCTGGAATGGCTCTGCATTTATTGCGCGAGAAGCCGGTGCTCCTATTGAGTTGGTATGGCCAAAAGAGGGCGGTATCTTCTGGATGGACAGCTTAGCTATTCCTGCAAATGCAAAAAATGTTGAAGGTGCGCATAAGCTTATCGACTTCTTATTACGCCCTGAAGTTGCTGCAAAAGTGGCTGAAAATATCGGCTATCCAACACCTAATTTAGCGGCACAAAAATTATTGCCAAAAGCTATCACAAAAGATAGCTCACTTTACCCTAGTGAAGAGATTATCAGTAAAGGCGAATGGCAAAATGATGTGGGTGAAGCGACGGTTTTATACGAAAGTTATTACCAAAAACTGAAAGCGGGTCGTTAATTAAGTTTATCAGTATCAAAAAGCCACCGTTAAACGGTGGCTTCTTATTTTGTATAGAAAAAAGAGAACATTATCATTAAATCAACGATAAAATAGATGACAGTGTGTATTTGAACCGAAAGGATAAATAAGTTAAGGGCGATTAGTGCCATTTTTTATACAAGCCTCGGCAATCAGCAGGCTGTTTTTTTCTTGTATATTTCGTTGTTGCTCAATATTAATCATATAGTTACTTTGTAAGAAATAGCTGATATGAACATCAAACTTTTCAGTAATTAAATAAACAAACTCAATACTGATCCTATTTGTTCCTCGTTCATACCGTGAAAGTTGTTGCTGACTTATGCCTAACTCTTTGGCAAATAGTTTCCCCGAATATTTTAAATTTTTTCGCAAGTGACGTATTCGTTGTCCTATACGAAAATTAATCGTTTTGCTGCTATCAATCATTTCATCAGCCTTAAAAATTCAAATCATTATTGATAAGAAAAAGTGAGACTGGCTAATCCGTTTGCTTTACCCGGTTTTAGTGTCCCAGTCGTGATATAGCGAGTTGACAGGTTTAATATGTAGTTTTCGTTGTTAGAAGTTGTTATATGGAGTAAACGTTGGTTAGGTTGTCCTATCGCACTGATATCAGGGCCATACACCACGGGAGTTGGATTATCATTAAAGAAAAATTGAATACCAATACCAGAAGCATCAGAGTCTGATGTCAGTGTGAGGATATCTGTATTATTAGAATAGGTAGACTGATCGGTCATGCTGGCATATAAATGCACATTACTATCGCATGTAACAGAGATGGGTTTAGCCTGACTTTTTGATGTTGAACCAATGGCTGCCATATCTCGCATTGAGATATCACCTAATTCATAGGTGAGATTTTTGGTATTTACGGTACAGCCTCGAGCTTTAATAGTAATAGTGACGGGGTTAATTGCTACGATAGAGGTATTATTGCCTTTATGGCCTCCACCATATTCAGACCATGTATTGGCGATAACTGTATATGGAATGTTATAAACGCCAGTCTCAAGATGTTTATCTGTCACCACAAAGACGACTTTGCCTTTCAGTGAAACGCGATCCACATTATGGTTAACGGTAGAGCCTACTGCAGGATAAATCACCGTTGCACCCGAACCGTTATCAACATCAATAGGTACGTAAGCAACACTATCATTGTTATCTTTTAAACCAAAAGCATAGCCGATACCTTTAACTCCGGGGAGTGAATAAACAGGATAACGATTACTACCTTCGTAATAGTAGATCCCGCTAATTTTTGAACCAGTAGCATTAGCATAGAGGGTTTCAACCCAACATTTTTGCAAAAATTTCTTCTCACATTTGAAACCATTATGGACAGAGGTTTCACCTATCCAAGTTGACGTGATGGGCGTTCCTGCGGGAGTACCATCGGCGGCACCATCAAAATTCATAGGTGGAGGGGTTACCACTAATGGATCTGCAATAGCCCATGCCATTTGGCTCGGGATACAAAGAAGAGAAACCAGCAATGTGAAGAAATAAAAAGAGCGTGTCATTATTGGTACTCCAGTAAAAAGGTTGCTGTTGCATTCGCCGATCCGGCTTGAACAGGAAGTTGAGTCGCTACATAGCGAGCATAAAATTGCAGGGTATTATCTTGGTTAGGCAATAAGGTATAAGACTGGCTTTTATCGTTAATATCGATGGAAGCTCCTGAGTTATCCATAATGGAAATGGCAACTCCCTTGGCACCCGTTGCATCAATGGCGAGTAAGGCGTTATCAATAGGATCGGCACGACCATTAAAACTGACCTTCACAGCACTGGCTTCAGGTTGGCAATCGACTAATTTAATACTAAAAGGGATAACAGGCGTACGTTGTTGCGTTATCGTCGTAGAAATAAAATCTTTTGTGGCGATTTGGCCTAATTTTACGGTAATACGTTTTGAGTTTGTCTCTACCGTACATGTGTTTCCTGTTACTCTGGCATTAATGTGTACCAATGTATTGTAAGCAGATCCCTTAGTGGTAAACAGTAATGACAACGCTACAATAAGCATTAATTTGTGCATTATTGGCACTCCTGTGTCATTTTCACAAAAGGTTCATCAAGTTGAGAGGCGGGTAATTGATAGTTCACTTGACAGTATTGAGAGGCATTATGCCCCCAGCGGATCTCTAATTTTACTGAATCAGGGACACCCGATAAGTAGAGTAAGCCATCATCGCCAACAATACCGGACAGATGATTTTGTTTATCAGTTGCTATTGCCCCAAAAGGGAGTGGGCGACCTTGGTGTTGTAGCGTCAGTAATAAGCGATACCCTTTTTTAGCATCAAACTGAACTTTAATGACGGCGCCTTGTGTTGGGATCACTTGCTTAATGTTTTGCTCAATTTCAACATTATCGGGTAATGCGGTGGTGTCTAATGCCACTCGATTTTGTCGATAAGCGGTAGCATAGGGAATAACGGCAAACCCTCGCCAGTCAGTATAAACCCCTGTCGCATTATCAATCGGTACATCCGCAGTATTACGAGCATCTACTAAAATGGCATTAGCGCTTAAGGGTTGGCTTAAGGTTAATCCGCCACTATGGAGTAGCATACCTCCAGCGAGGCTATAGTTAATTTGTTGAGCATCTTGATGATAGTTATAGCTAGCATTTAAATTGCCATAGCGACTTTGATAACCCAACGCCGCACTACCGGTATAGTTTCCACCTTGATTGCTATAACCTTGTTGAACACTGTAATTAAGGGTATTGTCTTCCAATAATGTACCAGCAATCCCCGCATTATGTGTCGAGTAACCGTTATTATTGTGGCTGTAATTATATGTGAGATAAGTGCTATTGATGGATTGATAACTTGTCGGCATTAGCAATTGTAATGGGATAGAAAGACCCACAGACAAAGTTTGGTCACGCTGACCACTATTCATCATTCTGTTATAACTATAAATGACGTTATAAGAGAGCCCTTTAATATTGCCATTGTAGCCGGTTTGTACTAGGACATTTTTCTCATTAGTTCCCCAATAATTTTGCCAGTTGGTCATCATAAAAATAGAGCCATAATCCCCCAGTTGTTGTGATAAATTAATTTGTAGGCTCCCTTTCTTGCGATTATACAAATTAAAATAACTCAACGGTTTTTTTTGATTATCTTCATACAGATAACCGGACATACGTGTATTTAATGTCTCATCTAATGTGTAAAAACCCGAAGTAGAGTAACGATAACCGAGCAATTGAAAGTTTGTGCCAAATTGGTTTAACGACTTGGCATAAAGAAAACGTAAAGAATAACCATCTGATGTTGAGTTATTTGGCAATTGGCTATGAGCAAAGGTGATATCGGTAGAGAAGGCACCTAGGGTACCCATATTTTTACCTGCTCCTAGGGCATAAGATTGGTAATCTTTTGTTGCTAATGCACCACCATAGACAGTGGTGTCATAGGGTAAGCCATAAATAAGATGACCTTGTATAAAGCGAGGTTTTTTATGTTGGTTATTTTGGCGTATTTCACCGGCTTGGATGACAAACTGTTTTTGGCCTTCTCGCTGTAAAATAGGTACAGCAGAATAAGGCACAACATAGCTGTGTTTGCTACCATCATTTTCTTCAATGGTGACATAGAGGTCGCCACTATTTGACGTTGGATAGAGATCACGGATTTCAAAAGCACCCGGAGAAACAAAGGTTTGATAAATCACATAACCGTTTTGGCGGATCACCACTTTAGCATTGCCTTTAGCAATACCTCTGACTACAGGTGCAAATCCTCTTTGGCTATCAGGTAGCATAGTGTCGTCACTTTCTAATGAAATACCTCGGAAATTAACACTGTCAAAAAGTGTTGATGAGGTATAACTATCACCAATTTGTAATTGGCTTCTTAATGACACAATATTGCGTTGCAGATAGGTATTGATATGGTTCCATTGGTTTTTCCCGTTTGACGAATTCCAAGTGGAATAATCGCGTAATCGCCAAGCACCAATATTGATCCCACTACGTAGATTTAAGTAGTAGCTATTATTATGAGAATTTCCCCAGCTATTAGCGCCACTAAAGGTGTAGTTTAAAATACCTGCTGTTATACCGTTATCCCATTTTTCTGGTGGAATATAACCGCGTGCTTTCAAATCTAACGCGGCTTGAGGGACTTGAATATTTAAAGCTTGTTTCTCAATATCATAATTAACAACAGAATCTGGAATGATTTTTTCAATATCAATACATTCATTTGCCGAGAATTTCTCAAAATCAGCAAATAGTTTAATATTGATCCCGAGTGATTGATAATCATCTCGATTTAAACAAGGAATAACATGGTTATCTTGACTAATAAAATGAATATTTTCACTACGCAGATACTCATGATTAAAAACAATATCAAGAAGATAATCACCGGGTTTAATGCGGTTGCCTGCTTCAAAATAACTTAAATCGGTGACGGCATCAGGAGAGTCAGCCAAAAATGCAGGATTAAATCGGTTTGCGCTATATGATGAAAAGGACAGCGTCAATGACAATGCAATGACACTTGGAAAGAGAAAATAAACGATATCTTTATTAGTATTCTTATTAACCATGGTTTTTGACCAACAGGGTTGAAAAAGATGCTGTGATTAATGAACGATTTCTTTTTTTAAAACAGGAGTCTGTGCGCCATAATCATTAATGGTTTGGAATGAAATGGTATTAGCATTCTGATTAACTTTTCCTAATGTTAATTGTGAAAATGGGTTAATCATAATACTTGAAGGAAGTTGACTGTCGGCTGCGGCTAAATTGACCATAGTAATATGATAAGGTGTTGGATTATGGGCAATTAACTCCCCATTTTTATAGGAAAAAGTCACTTCATTGGCATATTTTTCAGTATAAGCGGACAATCCACTAGGACGGTAGAAAAGCTTTATCCGACTCTGGATGGCAATTTGTAGTGTATTTTCATTAGCAAGCTTTTCATCTAAAGAAGGAATAGCTTTGACATTCATCCAAAATAAACTTTCGCGATCTGCAGGTAAAGGTTCACCTGTATACATAATTCTTAAAGCATTCTCTTTATTAGCGTCAAGAATATATAAAGGAGGGGTAACAATAAAATCATTATTTTTATTACCTTGATTATCAGATACCCATGATTGAATTAGAAAACTATTCTCTTTATCTGAATTAGTCACAACAAGATTAGTTTGTTTAATATTAGAATTATAAATAATACGCGTAGCACCTAATGAAACACCATTAGAATAAGCAATAAGTGGGAATAAAAAAATAATAAAAGCAAATATCTTTTTCATAATAAATATTTATTAGCTAATGAATATGGAGTAATAATACTTTTGATAAAAATAGGCCGTCCTTGGCGATAAGACATCAATCAAAAGTGATGAAGTGATTAAGAGTAAGTCACCATAAAGTTAGTTGTAACGTTTGCGCTACCTGCCTTCACTGTATCATCAGTGGAAATAAGAGAAGCGTTATAATTTAATTGGTTTTCACCTTCGATTAATTTTTGAGTTGAAGAAGGTTGTCCTGGAACAACATTTTTGCTGCTTGAATCGGTAATTTTTAACGCTACATTGGTTGCTGCGCCACTGCCTTGTAATGCGAATGCAGTTGCATCACCATCAGAAGCTGTACCGTTAAAGGTAATTGCTGCTAATGATGAAACAGTAATATCGCAGTTATTTAATTTAATGCTAAAAGGAATACGTCCTGTTTCATCACCTTTTTTAGTGAATTCAGCGACACGGAATTGACCCAAACGAACAGTTTGGTTACTTGAACTACTATCAACACCACAAGCAGCATTAACGACAGAACCTTCAAAGTTAATAGTACCACCATTAACTGTAACTTCTGTTGGTGCTGGTGTACCAGTATCTTCTGCTAGGGCAGGTGTAGCAATTATGGCCATTGCTGAAGTAATAATTGCAGATAATAATAACTTTTTCATTAAATGTTCCTATATTTTCAATATATATTTAATACTTAGCTTAATAAAATAAGCTAATATTTAATTCTGTTTTTATTATTAATAATAAAAAACAAGGATTAAATTATTTTTGGAAAATGCCAAATAAGACTATTTTATTTATTAAAACAAAAGCGAGTGATAGCAATCTTCGTGAAAACGAATAAATTGCCATATATTCACTTAAGTCAAATTTACAAAAATTATAAATGTGGTAAAAAAAATAGAGAAATCGTTTTAAACGATCGTTTTTTGCTGGTTTTATAGATAAATTCTATTAATATCTGCTCAACTATCGGTAATATTTAATTGTTAAAAAATAGAAAAATATATTACTTTGTCTAATGTTTTGTGAGTGATTTTTTATCTGATTGATATTGCTTGGTTTTTTATTTGATTTTATTACATCTATCTTATCATTTATCTGATATATCGTAAAAAGATAGCGTACTTATACTTATAAGATGATGTTTCATAAAATGTATTTTATGGACAGTTTTTTTATAAAATGAAACGAAAAATGGCTTTTTGTTAAGCAAAAAAGCACGCTGAAAGGGGGCATTTAAGTAAATTTTAAAATTAAAATTTATTATTTGTAAATAAAATAGAAATATTGTTTATTCATTTTTATTGGAAATTACAAAGCGTATTTTTATCGTATAAAAATAAAAGATACTTTTATTACTCGTATTGGGAGTAAATCAATATATTTAATTTGCTATATTAATTGTAACAAAATGTTTCATTTTCGAGTGCGCTTCTTCTATAGGGAGTGAGTAATTCAAGCAATTATCCCGATTCTGTTTTACTATCGGCTATATAGAGAAAAACTTAAATCTGAAGGTATAAACATGATTTCCAGTACATCAAAAGGAACACTCTATGGCATTGTGGCGATATTCCTTTGGAGTACCATTGTTGGGTTAATTCGCAATATCAGTGAGTATTTTGGTGCGGTAGGGGGTGCTGCGCTGATTTACACAACGGGAACGCTGTTTTTGATTTTGATCTTAGGGGTACCTAAGTTATCTCTTTTTCCTAAGCGTTACCTTGCTTGGGGGGCACTTTTATTTGTTAGCTATGAAATCTGTTTATCGTTGGCGCTAGGATTTGCTAGTGATAGAGCACAAGCTATAGAGCTTGGCATGGTTAACTATTTATGGCCCAGCTTTACACTGGCATTAGCGGTATTCTTAAATAAACAGCGATTCTCTATCCTATTGATTGTGGGTTTATTATGCTCATTCAGTGGGCTTGTTTGGGTTGTTAGTGGTGATAATCCACTGACAATAGAAAGCTTATGGAATAATATTTGTCGTAACCCTCTCAGTTATATTTTGGCGTTTATCGGCGCCGTGTTATGGGCATTTTACAGTAATGTGACTCGTCTTATTTCGGGGGGACATAATGGTATTGTGCCTTTCTTTTTCTTAACGGCATTGGCACTTTGGGGGCAATATATTTTTTCTGCTCCAATCGAGTGGGTGGTTAATGTAAAAAGTATCTCACTGTTACTTATTACTGGGGCTGCGATAGGGTTAGCTAATGCGGCGTGGACGGCAGGAATGATCAGCGGTAATGTGACATTATTAGCGACGCTTTCTTATTTTACTCCGGTAATTTCTACGGCTTTTTCATCCCTACTACTCTCTACAGCACTCTCTTTTTCATTTTGGCAAGGCGTTATGATGGTGACAGGCGGCTCTTTAATTTGTTGGTTAGCGACTCGTCAAAAAATGACAAAAATGCCAAAAACGAGCAAATCGAATGTAAAACAGGGTTCTTAAGTCAAATTTTCGTGCCAATTGGGGGTATTTGAATAAATACTCTCGATTTTAAAAAAGTCTCATTGGTATAAGTTGAAATTTTTTCACTATGCGACAAGGCTAATATCCGCTTATCTATATTACTTATAAGTTAAAAGATCTAACTTCTATTTAGAAGCTACCTATATGATAAGAACAAAGGGATTGCTATGAAACTTGAGACACTTTCTGTTCACGCTGGTTATTCACCTGATCCAACCACCAAAGCTGTTGCGGTGCCTATTTACCAAACCACCTCTTATGCATTTGATGATACGCAACATGGTGCTGATCTATTTGACTTAAAAGTACCTGGCAATATCTACACGCGTATCATGAACCCAACCAATGATGTATTGGAACAACGCGTTGCCGCCTTAGAAGGAGGGATTGCAGCAGTTGCTGTGGCATCGGGTATGGCTGCGATTACTTATGCTATCCAGACCATTGCACAAGTGGGCGATAACATTGTGTCGGTTGCGAAACTCTATGGTGGTACATATAACTTAATGGCACATACTTTTCCCCGTATCGGTATCGAAGCGCGTTTTGCCCCCCATGATGATCTGCTGGCACTTGAAGCGTTAATTGATGAGAAAACCAAAGCGGTATTTTGTGAATCTATCACTAATCCAAGTGGTAATATTGTTGATATTCAAGCTCTCGCCACTGTGGCTCATCGTCATGGTGTCCCTTTAATTGTTGATAATACGGTAGCAACGCCTTACCTATGTCGCCCTTTTGAGCATGGTGCTGATATTATTATTCACTCACTCACTAAATATATTGGTGGTCATGGTAACTCTATTGGTGGGATCGTCGTTGATTCAGGTAAATTTCCTTGGGCTGAACATAAAGATCGTTTTGAAATCCTCAATACACCGGATGTCTCTTATCATGGGGTTAATTATGTTGAGCACTTTGGTGCGGCTGCTTATATTGCGCGATGCCGTGTTGCTCCATTGCGTGGAACAGGAGCCGCCCTTTCGCCATTTAACGCCTTCTTAATTCTTCAAGGTCTAGAAACATTAGCGTTACGTATGGAGCGTCATACTGAAAATGCGCAAAAAGTTGCTGAATATTTGCAAAATCATCCTCAAGTTGTCTGGGTTAAATATGCAGGTTTAACCAGCCACCCAGAGCATGATTTAGCAGTACGTTATATGTCAGGTAAACCTGCTGGTATTCTCTCTTTTGGTATCAAAGGTGGTGCTGAAGCGGGTGCGAAATTTATCGATGCATTGAAATTGATTGTGCGTCTTGTCAATATTGGTGATGCTAAATCCTTGGCTTGTCATCCTGCATCAACCACTCATCGCCAACTCAATGATGAAGAACTAGAACGCGCGGGGGTTTCTCGTGATTTAATTCGACTTTCAATTGGTATTGAACATATAGACGATATTATCGCTGATCTAGAACAAGCATTAAACGCCAGTTTTTAACCGTTATTAATAATAGTTAATTAATAACGATTAAGTAATAGTAATTTAATTAATAATAGAAAGGCCTTCTTTAAATTTAAAGAGGGCTTTCTATTTTAAAACAAACAAATAATCGCTTTTTTAAAGGAGTGTTTAATTTATTCTCTATGAGAGAAAGTGTGTTTTATTGCGTTACCACATTATTTAAATATCTTAATGACTATTTATCCTTATTTTTAATTGATAATTATCAAGTTCTCTTTTTTGTTGTTAATTAAATATTTTATTGAGATCAAAACTATAAAATAATTTTATTATTTAAAATTAAATTTGGTTTTAAATAAAGTAATGTGAAGTTGACAACATTATTGGCATATAATAAGGCTCACTCTAATAGTGCTTGATTTTGATCAATAAGGAACATACCGACTGGTCGGTATTATCCTACGCATGAATACAACCGCACATCACCGAAAAAAAGATCCTATCCGCGTCCAAGAGCAGTTATTAGAAGCGGCAAGTATTATTGTGGCGAATGAAGGAATTGCTTCTTTATCTTTAAATGCCGTAGCCAAAGAAGCGGGTGTCAGTAAAGGCGGATTATTGCACCATTTTCCTGGGAAGATAGAACTGATACAGGCGGTATTCAAACGCTTACTCGGTATTATGGATAAACGAATTGCGTTAATTATGGCCAACGATCCGATAGAAGCAGGGCGCTTTTCTCGCGCTTACTTAACCTATATTTCTGATCTTAAACAGTCAGATGAAAGTCGCCAATTGGCAATACTTTCTTTAGCTATGCCTAACGAGCCAATAATGCGTCAATGTTGGCGTGATTGGATGTTAGGCCATTTAGCCAAAGGCGATAAACTTGATAATAGCTACTTAGGTACGTTAATTCGTTATGCTGCCGATGGCCTTTGGTTATCAGAACTCACAGAAGGCCCTACGATTTCACAACAAGAGCGTAGTGCATTAGTTGAAAGATTATTAAAAATGACATTTGAATATATGGCCGACACAGCAAATCAGTCATGTTAATTAGGATGAATGAGGGCACAATGAAATACAGAATAAATGCCTCAATTTATTACGACGCAACGGATGGCGCGATATCGTTAGAAAAAGGTGACGTTGATACACATCTGTCTATTACCGCTAATGCGTTACTCTTTTATTTTATTCAAAATCCCGGTGTAGTAAATCGTGATGAAGTATTAAAACGCGTGTGGGATGACAATGGGCTAGTTTCTTCAAATAGTAATTTAAACCAATATTTAAGTTTATTGCGTAAAACATTTCGTCATTATGGTATTGAAAATATTATTGTCACTATCGCCAAAGGGCGACTAGAGTTTAATCCTGATATCTCTGTTGAATTAATTGATGACTCAACACTGTTACCTGTTACGCAAACAAATGAGCACGAAGGTGAAGCAAATAAAAGTCATACCGCATCACCCATTGAGACATCGTTATCATCCGAGCCTGATAATCTAGACAGTGAATTAGAAAAAGAGCCTCAATTACCGGTAACATCGCCACAAAAGCCAGAAATTTGTTGGTATTTAGCCAGTATTGGTTTTTTATTTGGCGCCATATTTCTTGTGGTGATCATCTTTTTAAATCAGCATCAATCCAAGCCTATCACATTAACACCTCTCACCCATAATGATTGTGAATTACTCTCTAACGAGGCCATGATTAACTCCTCTGTCAGTGATAATTATATTCGCAATTTTGACGCTGTAAGAAAGAAGCTTAATTTACAGTGTGTGAAAGGGGAGCGCTTTGTTTTTTTCTATGGTGATAAATTACAAACTAATGGCTTAGGGCGTGTCTTTTTAGCGCATTGCGCTAAGAACGAAGATAATCCATTTAGCTATTGCGATAATTACTTTTACTATTCTTGGAAATACTAATGAAAATCTCAGGGAAACTTTTATGTTTTTTATCGGCCCTGATTTTTATCTTGGTCGCCACTTATGCAGCAACAAGATTATTAACTATCAAAAATGAAGGTATGATGGTTTGTTCAACAAAGGGCATTATGCGCTTTGAAAATATGGAAGATGAGAATGTGAATGGCAATATTCATTTCTCTTTTGGTGCTAATGGCAAAGGCTCTATTGTGGTTGAGGGGTATACTACCTCTAAAGCGGGTTGGCTCTATTTACAACGTTATGTGAAATTTGATTACACCACAAAGCGGGTTTCCCCCACCGAGCGTCACTATTTTGTCAGTCAATGGGAGTCTAGTGCCTCCTCAATTGATGAGTCTCCCGATGTTATTTTTGATTATTTTATGCGTGAAATGTCAGATAGTCATGATGGATTATTTATTAATGCACAAAAGCTAAATGAAAAAACGTTATTACTCAGTTCGCTCAATTCCCCACTCTATATTTGTACCTTAAAACCCGGCAGTAAATTCGATTAAAAATCCACATTACTTTCTCGCTCAATAAATATTGGGCGAGCGTTGCGACGTATTCTTGCGAATATTCCCTCTCTCATACTGTCCCCCCATCGACGGAAACATTGACTATTTATGCCTGCTAAGGACGCCGCATAATGAGTTCGGCTTAAGACATAAAGGGCTAACCTAGAAATAGCACTTTTTGTATATAGACTAGATTTAGCTTTTTCTCATCCTTGAGCTGGCATTGAAATATTAGTGATATCCCGCACATCTTTCCCACTGATTTGTACTGCCTTTTTGCACCTTTTCAACATCCTTCTAACAAACTTAAATTGTCTTTTTTTTCATCTTCTTTGTGTGTTTTTTTATAAATTTAAACAGATAAAAAAAGGCAATTAACAGCACAGATAAATAAAAACAAGGCTAAATAAGCATAAATATCAGAATATAAAACTATATGTTTATCTTTTATGGATTTATATGTTGTTTTTATTTTTAGCCGTTATAGTGAATTTGAAACCAAGGTCTGCGTTTAAAAAATCACCACGCAGACATGATGGGTAACTGTAAACCGTTAAACGGCTTCCTGGAGGAAATAAAAATGGGTGATGCATTAGGTCTGATTGAAACTAAAGGGTTAGTGGCATGTATCGAAGCCGCTGATGCGATGTGCAAAGCCGCCAATGTTGAATTGATTGGTTATGAAAACGTTGGTTCAGGTCTCGTGACTGCGATGGTGAAAGGCGACGTAGGGGCAGTGAAAGCTGCGGTAGATTCAGGTGTGGAATCAGCGCAACGGGTGGGTGAAGTCGTCACATCACTTGTGATTGCTCGTCCTCACAATGACATCAACAAAATTGTTATCAAACACAAGGCATAGTCTTTGCCTTAGGAGAACGTATGGGTGATGCATTAGGACTTATTGAAACTCAAGGGCTAGTGGCATGTATTGAAGCCGCTGATGCGATGTGCAAAGCCGCCAATGTTGAATTGATTGGTTATGAAAATGTTGGCTCAGGTTTAGTCACTGCAATGGTAAAAGGCGATGTGGGTGCCGTTAAAGCCGCTGTAGATTCTGGCTTAGAAGCGGCTCAACGTGTAGGTACGGTGGTCACTTCATTAGTCATCGCTCGTCCACATAACGATATTCAAAAAATCGTTGCCCAGTACAAAGTGACTGAATAACGAAGGAAATAAATATGAAAGAAGCACTCGGTCTAGTGGAAACCAAAGGTCTAGTCGCTTGCATTGAAGCTGCTGACGCAATGTGTAAAGCAGCTAATGTGGAACTGATTGGTTATGAAAACGTCGGTTCAGGTTTAGTGACAGCCATGGTGAAAGGCGATGTCGGTGCAGTTAATGCAGCGGTTGAGTCTGGTGTTGAGGCGGCAAAACGTATCGGCACAGTAGTGACTTCTCGTGTTATTGCAAGACCACATAACGATATCGAGAAGATTGCAGAGCAACATAAAGCCTGATTATTCAGGTGCTGCCAAGCAAAAAACGTTATTCAGCTAAATTTTTAACTCCTGTATGGGGGAAAACATGGTTGCATTAGATAAAGATTTGCAATCCCGACAACTGGCTCGCGAGCTAGTTCGTAACGCGAAAAATGCACAACAACAATATGCGAAATTTTCGCAGGAAAAAATCGACAATATAGTCAAACACATTGCATTTGAAGCTGTTCGTCACGCAGAAGAGTTGGCAAAAATGGCCAGCGAAGAGACCGGCTTTGGTAAATGGCAAGACAAAGTACTGAAAAATACCTTTGCGTCATTGCGTGTGTATGAACATATGAAAGACCTAAAGACCATTGGCATTATCAATGACGATAAAGTGAAAAAAGTCATGGATGTGGGGGTACCTTTAGGGGTTATTACAGCGTTAGTGCCTTCCACTAACCCAACTTCAACCATTATCTATAAAACCCTAATTGCACTGAAAGCAGGTAATGCGATTATTTTTTCACCGCACCCTAATGCGAAACAGTGTAGTTTCCGCGCGCTAGAAATTGTCAAAAAAGCCGCACTAGAAGCGGGAGCACCTGAGGGAATTGTCGATGGTGTGACATTGCTGACATTGGAAGCGACAAAAGAATTAATGCACAGCAAAGATGTGTCATTAATCTTAGCTACTGGCGGTGAAGGAATGGTGCGTGCGGCTTATGCATCAGGCACACCAACTATCAGTGGTGGTCCTGGTAATGGCCCTGCCTTTATCGAGCGTAGTGCGGATATCAAAAAAGCAGTGAGCGATATCATCACCAGTAAAACATTTGATAATGGCGTGATCTGCGCTTCAGAGCAATCCATCATCGTAGAACGTTGCATTTATAACGAAGTTCACCGTGAGCTATTAGCGCAAGGTGCTTATTTTATGAATGATGAAGAAGCAGCGAAAGTCGCTTCTATGTTATTGCGCGCTAATGGCACGATAAATCCTGCGGTGGTTGGTAAAGATGCTATCTATTTAAGCCAGCGCGCCGGTTTTACTGTACCTGCTAATACCCGCGTCTTGATTGCACTACAAGATACTGTTTCACCGAAGAATCCCTATTCACGGGAAAAACTGTGCCCAATCTTAGGTATGTATATTGAAGAAGATTGGCAATCAGCCTGTCATCGTGTGGTGCAATTGCTCACTAACGAAGGCTTAGGTCATACCTTAGTGATCCATACCCAAAATGAAGATGTTATTCGTCAGTTCTCTTTAGAAAAACCCGTTAATCGTATTTTAATTAATACTCCGGCGGCATTAGGTGGTATTGGCGCAACAACCAATATTACTCCTGCGTTAACCCTAGGTTGTGGTGCGGTAGGCGGTGGTTCTAGCTCAGATAACGTCGGCCCGATGAATTTACTGAATATTCGTAAAGTCGGTTATGGGGTACGTAGTGTTGAAGAGTTAAAACAACCTTGTCCATTAGCACAAGAAGCTGCTCAACCTGCTGTTTCTAGCGCAAATTACCACACCAGCATTCTTGATGATGATCGTTTTCGTTCACCTTCTTTAACCCCTGTTCATGCGGAATGTGCAACAGCACAACGTCAAACACAAGGTGATGATCGCTTTGGCGCGTCCCCTTATACAACGACAGTCAGTGCGTGTGCACAACAAGTGATTGAGCAAGGTGAGATCACCGAAGAGAACGTGGAGCGCATTATCAAAGAAGTTCTCGGACGTCTGGGTAAATAACTCATTGATAGAAGGCGATATAAACCATGATCCTCGCAAAGGTAATCGGACACGTAGTCGCGACACAAAAAAGCCCTGAACTGAAAGGAAGCAATTTATTAATGATAGCGACCTTAGATGATGAGCTTAATCCACTGAAAAATAAAACCTATGTTGCAGTGGATAGTGTGGGTGCAGGTATCAACGATGTGGTGTTGGCTGAAGAATACTTCGCACTAAACAAAGATCGTTACAAGGCGATGTCCGTGGTTGCCATTGTTGAGAAGGTTTATCGGGACAGTAAGGAGTAATAACGACATGAGTGAGTTTCTGATAAAACCCAAAATTCAGTTTGGCACCAATGCACTGAATTTTCTCTCTGGGTTAACTGCCCGCCGCGCATTTGTGGTGACAGATAAAGCAATGGTGAAGTTTGGCTTTGCAGATAAAGTCACTGAAAAATTAATGCAACGAGGTATTGAGTTTCAAATCTATGATGATGTTGCATCAGATCCTGATATTTCTGCCATTGTCAGTGGTATGAAAATAATGGATGCCCATTATCCTGATTTGGTTATCGCACTCGGCGGTGGATCTGTTATCGATGCTGCTAAAGCCGTTATGTACTCCCTCTGGCATACCCGTAAAGAGCACAGTAGAAGTAAACCGCAGTTTATTGCGATCCCCACGACCAGTGGTACTGGCTCTGAAGTGACCTCTTTTTCAGTGATCAAATCACGCAGTGAAAAACTGGTATTGGTCGATGAGTTTATGTTGCCTGATATCGCGATCCTCGATCCTGAACTTGTGAAATCTGTACCTCCTGCAATTACCGCTGATACGGGTATGGATGTCCTTTGCCATGCATTAGAAGCTTATGTGTCTAAAGCTGCATCTGATTTTTCTGATGCGATGGCAGAAAAAGCAGTCAAATTAGTGTTTAGCCATCTGCTTGATTGTCATCATCAAGGGGATAACTTACTTGCTCGCGAAAAAATGCACAATGCATCTTGCATCGCAGGTATGGCATTTACTAATGCGTCGCTAGGTATTACACACAGTCTTGCCCATGCATTAGGCGGTGTTTTTCATGTCCCTCATGGCCGTGCGAATGCGTTATTGATGACACATGTTATTGCCTTTAATGCCAATCTTCATGGTGATTGTAATAGCGAAGCAGCGAAGCGCTATGCCTACCTTGCCCAAAGTTTAGGATTACCTGCGCAGACGGTAAAAGAAGGCGTTATCAGCCTTATTGTCGCCATTAATGTATTGAAAGATGAAATGGGTATGCCGAAGAGTATTCGCGATACCGGTGTCAGTGAAGCGGACTTTTATGCCCGTTTAACGGAAATGGTCGGACAGGCTTTACGCGATAGCTGTACGCCGACAAATCCGCGTGACGTAAACACACACCAATTAGAAACATTGTATCGTCAGGCATTTGCCGGTGTATCACACAGTTAATGCTCAATTAATACCGATTAGGTCTAGTAAAGAACATCAGGAGAGCCTCACATGGCCAAATATTCTTTGACGCCACGCGTAAAAATGCTGGCAGAACGTTTAGTTTCACGTAACAGTTCTATTAGCACAGAGCGTGCGACGATTTTTGATTCATTAGATAACAATATTGCCGGTGTGCCCCAAGCGATTAAACCTGCACAACGCTTTTATCAGTTTATTCGTCATTTTCCAAGCTATATCGCTCAAGATGAGCTTATTATCGGTAGCCAATCCTCAACACCACGTGGTGCGATTTTCCACAGCGAAGAAGAAGTGCGTAGTGACTCTATTTATCGCTTTTTAAGTATCAATAATAGCGTTGCATCACCTGATTATATGCTGGTGGTGAATCAAGGTTTCTTAGCCATCAAAGCACAACTTGAAGATAGAATGAGAAGCATTGGTAGTGCGGTAAATCGTAGCAGTATGGATGAAGCCAATTTCTGCAAATCGGCGATTTATGCATGTGATGCGGCACTTTATTTTGCACAACTACTGTCAGCTAAAGCAGAAAATTTAGCCGCAATGGAAGGTAATCCATACCGTAAAGCTGAATTATTAGAAAGTGCGGCTATTTTACGTAAAGTACCCGCCAAGCCAGCAGAAACCTTTAAAGAAGCGGTACAAGTTTTCTATTTATTACAGCTTATTCTTCATCTGGAGAATGGTAGCTACGCTATCAACCCAATGGGCTTTGATAAAGCACTATACCCATTCTATCAACGTGATATTGACCAAGGCCGTTTAACGCCAGCACAAGCTTATGAGATTGTTGAAAGTCTTTGGCTAAAACTGGCTGAGCTATCCGAAGTGCGCGCAACGAAAGAAGTCGATGGCTATCCAATGTTTGATGCCATGACCCAAGGTATCGATATTAACGATCCTCGCGTCAGTATTAACGAACTTTCAGAAATGTTGTTATCAGCGCGCGCTAATCTATCAGCATTACACAGTTCACTACAAGTCCGTTTATATAACGGTCGTATGAATACACCACCGCAATATGCTTCACCTTCAGCCAATGTTGTTACACCGGCGACAGCAAATGGTGAGTTGACTGTAATGGAAGGCTTAACTCCCCGTCTACAGCGCCTGCGTAATCGTTATTTAGAGGCTCGCCCTAGTGTTTCAATTTATAGAGCATTAGCCTTTACTGAAATTGCTCGCAATAATCCTGGTTTACCGCCTATTTTATTGCGTGCTAAAGCTTTCCGCCGTGCTTGTGAAACCGCACCTATCTTAATTCAAGATGAAGAGCTTATTGTGGGACATCCTTGTGGGAAACCGCGTGCTGGCGCTTTCTCTCCTGATATCGCATGGCGTTGGGTACGTGATGAACTCGACACCATGAGCACGCGCCCACAAGATCCATTCCAAATTTCAGAAGAAGACAAAAAAGTCATTCGTGAAGAGATAGTGCCATTTTGGGAAGGTCGCTCTTTAGATGAAATTTGTGAAGCGCAATACCGTGAAGCGGGTGTATGGGAGTTCAGTGGTGAAACCTTTGTCAGCGATCTCTCTTATCATCAAATTAATGGTGGTGGTGATACTTGCCCCGGTTATGACGTGCTGTTATTCACCAAAGGGATGAACGGTATTAAAGCTGATGCACAAGCGAAATTGGCTGAATTAAGCATGGAAAATCCTGCTGATATTGACCGTATCTATTTCTATAAAGCGTCGATTGAAAGTTGTGAAGGGGTTATCGCTTATGCTCATCGTATTGCCGAGCATGCCCGTGAATTAGCCTCTAAAGAGAGTGATCCACAACGTCGTGAAGAGTTATTGACCATTGCTCAAGTCAATGAAAATGTTCCTGCTAATCCACCAAAAACATTGCAAGAAGCACTGCAAAGTATCTGGACTGTAGAATCATTGTTTGAAGTTGAAGAGAACCAAACGGGACTTTCTTTAGGTCGCTTAGATCAATACTGTTTCCCAATGTATGAAAACGACATTAAAACAGGTCGTTTAACGCGTGAACAAGCACTGGAAATGATGCAGGCCTTTATCATCAAATGTGCCGAATTAATGTGGATGTCTAGTGAACTTGGCGCAAAATATTTTGCCGGCTATCAACCCTTTATCAACTTAACGGTGGGGGGACAAAAACGCTCAGGTGGCGATGCTTGTAACGATTTAACTTACTTGATTATGGACGCAGTACGCTTTGTGAAAGTGTATCAACCTTCACTGGCTTGTCGTATCCATAACCAATCGCCACAGCAATATATGGAAAAAATCGTTGATGTGGTCAAAGCGGGAATGGGCTTCCCTGCCTGTCACTTCGATGATTCTCATATCAAGATGATGTTGCGCAAAGGCTTCGACTTTGAAGATGCACGCGATTACTGCTTGATGGGCTGTGTTGAACCACAAAAATCAGGTCGTATCTATCAATGGACATCAACGGGTTATACCCAGTGGCCAATTGCCATTGAATTTGTATTAAATCGTGGTCGTATGGTGCTGTTTGATAGCTACCAAGGCTTAGACACCGGCGATTTACGTGATTTACGTACTTATGAGGATTTCGATCGCGCGGTTAAAGAGCAAGTCGCACATATTATTCGTTTATCAGCAATTGGTACGGTTATCAGCCAGCGCGTTCACCGTGACATTGCCCCAAAACCACTCATGTCGCTATTGGTTGAGGGGTGTATGGAGCAAGGTAAAGACGTGACAGCGGGTGGTGCGATGGTTAACCACGGACCGGGTCTGATCTTCTCTGGTTTAGCCACTTATGTCGATTCTATGGCGGCAATTCGCAAACTGGTTTATGAAGACAAAAAATATACCTTAGAGCAAATACGTGACGGCTTATTAGCTAATTTTGAAGGGCACGAAGAGTTACTGCGTGACTGTTTAAATGCACCGAAATTTGGTAACGACGATGATGTTGTTGACCAATATGCGTTAGACATTACCGAATGGACTGAACGTGAATGCCGTAAATATAAAATGCTCTACTCCACATTTAGTCACGGTACGTTATCTATCTCTAATAACACGCCAATTGGTGAATTAACCGCAGCAACACCAAACGGCCGTTTAGCATGGAAACCATTATCAGATGGGATCAGCCCTACACAGGGTGCCGATAAACATGGCCCAACTGCCATCATTAAATCCATCAGCAAGATGAATGTTGAAACCATGAATATCGGTATGGTTCATAACTTTAAATTCCTCAAAGGCTTGCTAGATACCAATGAAGGACGCCAAGGATTAATTACCTTATTAAGAACTGCCTCTATTTTGGGTAATGGTCAGATGCAATTTAGCTATGTCGATAATGAAGTACTGAAAAAAGCCCAATTAGAGCCTGAAAAGTACCGCGATTTAATTGTCCGGGTTGCTGGCTACAGTGCGTACTTCGTTGAATTATGTAAAGAAGTTCAGGATGAAATTATTAGTCGTACAGTGATTGAGAAATTCTGATCATAGACCCAAGGAGGGCTAAGAGTCCTCCCTATTAATCGCGACAAGACAAGATGTAAATTTATCGAACAAGGATGTTTGATGCAGATTTGGAGGCGTAAAGATGGAGACGGCAGCAGAAATAAGAGGGCGGATATTTAATATCCAAAAATACTCTATTTATGATGGTGATGGTATTCGTACTCTGGTTTTCTTAAAAGGCTGTAATATCCGCTGCCCTTGGTGTTCAAACCCAGAAGGTCTTAGCAGTGAATTTCAGGTGATGTACTCTCGCGATAAATGCGTAGATTGCGGTAAATGTGTTGATGTGTGTCCGGCTGGTGTGCATTACATGACAACCAATGAGCAAGGGCAGCAAGTTCATCGCGTTGATCGCGCAGTTGATTGTATTGGATGTCGTCAATGTGAAGAAGTGTGTCTTTCTGATGCACTGGATATTATGGGTAAAGATGTCTCTGTATCTGAATTGATGGACATTATCATGCAAGATTACGACTTCTATATCTCTTCCGGCGGTGGTGTCACAATCGGTGGCGGCGAAATGAGTTTACAAACGGATTTTGCTGTAGCTCTGTTACGTGAATGTAAAAAGATGATGATCAATACCGCGGTGGAAACACAAGCAACCACTAATGTGGCTAATTATGAAAAATTAGCGCAAGTCGTTGATCAGTTTCTAATTGATATCAAACACATTGATACTACTCAGCATAAAGCATTATTTGGCATTGGTAATGAGAATGTCCGCCGTAATTTAGAGCGTTTGATGGATCTCGGTGCAAATGTGGTTATCCGTATGCCTTTAGTGCGAGGTTATAACGACTCTTATGATGCGATTACTGGTGCGATTAACTACGCCATGGCGTTGTCAAAACGCGGTAATCTTCAGCGCATCGATATTCTACCTTATCACCAATTTGGCCGTAATAAATACCAAAAATTGGAGATGATCTACCCCATTAAAAACGATCCGGGATATACGCCAGAAGAGCTCGATCGCTTAGAAGCCTTCTTTAAACAATTTGATTTTGAGATCCGTCTTGTCCGCCACTAATCAGTAGGAGAGAAAGATGAACAGTTTAGGTGTGATTGAAACACGCGGATTAACCGCTGCGATCCAAGCTGCTGATGCGGCTTGTAAAGCTGCCAGTGTTGAAATTATCGGTTATAGAAAAATTGGATCAGGGTTAGTTTCTGTCTGTTTTCAAGGTGAGATCAGTGCGGTAAAAACAGCGGTTGAGCATGGTGTAGATGTGGTGAGCCAAAAAGAGTTGGTTATCGGATCACTCGTCATAGCAAGACCTGAGCCAAGTGTTATCACCAAATTGTTGACAATAAAAGGTAAGAAAAAAAGCACTGTTATTAGTGAAGAAACACAACAGAATGCACTCAAAACGCTGGCTGAAAACAGGGTTGAAACTGTCATGAAGCATGAAAGTGGCGATAGTGACGCGACAAAAGAAGTTGCAGATCGACTGGCTCAAAATAGTGCCCCTGAAACTAAAGCAATGACAGCAGATAAAGCACCAAGCAGTAAAAAAGAGAGTAAACCTGAAAGCCGTAAAGGTAAAAAATAATGATTAATCAACAACTAATGGGAAAAATTCTCACTCGTTTAAATATCCCCAATGTGGGAATGGGCATAAATCAAGGGATCGCTATTCCTGTTGGTATTTCTAATCGACATGTACATCTTTCACAACAAGATGTAGATGCGTTATTTGGTCACGGCTATCAGATCACCCCGTTTAAAGATCTAAAACAACCGGGACAATTTGCCGCCAAAGAGTGTGTGATGGTAGTCGGGCCTAAAGGCTCTATCAGTAAAGTTCGTGTTTTAGGGCCGGTTCGTCCACAAAGCCAATTAGAGATTTCAAAAGCAGATTGTTTTGCATTAGGTATAAAGGCACCCGTGCGTGGTTCCGGTGATTTAGCAGGCTCCGGTAATGCGGTTTTAATGGGGCCTGCGGGATATGTGGAATTAAAACAGCAAGTCATTTGTGCTCAGCGTCATATTCATATGAATAATATTGATGCTAGAGCGTTAAATGTGACCAATGGTCAGAAAGTGCATGTAAAAACAGAGGGTGAACGTAGCCTGATTTTTGATGAAGTGATTGTGCGTGTCAGTGAGAAATTTGCATTGGAATTTCATATTGATACCGATGAGGCAAATGCGGCAGGACTTAGAAATAACGACAGCGTGTTTATTGTCAGCTAAGACAATGAGGTGAGGTAATGGACAATCAATTAATTGAACGGATTGTTGCAGAAATAGAAAAGCGTATAAAAAAGCCGGTGTTGTTAGTTTTAACACCGGCGCCGGGATATCGTGATGAAATCTATCAACGCATTAGCCATTTTTCCACTGTACGGGCCTCTATTTTTGTTACCACACAGGCACAGCAATGCCATGATTTATCGCAGTGGTGCCATGTAGGGGATATCACTAAAGCCGATGAGTTTGATCCCCATAGGTTATCCGCTTATCAGGCATTATTTATTCCCTATTTTGACAAAAAGCTGGTGGGGGAAATTATTAATGGGTTAATGATTAGTGAAGAAGGAACACTTATTCATTCCGCATTGGCTAAAAATATTCCTATTATTGCATTACCTTACTTTTGTCAGCCAAATAGTGAAATTAATGAAATTTTAGGTTTAAACCAAAATGAACACTATAACTTAGTGCTAAAACAGAATATTGAACGATTAATATCAATGGGTATTACTTTTTGCTCAATAAATGAAGTTGAAGATAATTTAAAAAAGAATGCTTTTGATCACAAGTTAAAATTTATTAATAAAACGGAAACAAAACAACTGAATAATAATCGCTATATTACTTTGAAACAAGTAATGAGTAACCCTGAAAAATACCAATTATCACAAGATAAATTAACCGATTCTGCTATTGAATATTTAAAAAGTTTGAAAGATTAAAATATACATATCTAAAAATTTAGGAGTCTTATTATGTCCCCAAAAGCAAAATCATGGCTTTGGATGCTGGCGGTTATTATTTCAGAAACCTCAGCAACCTCGACCTTAAAAATGTTTGATAATAGTGAAGGAATAACAAAGACATTATTATTAGGATTAATTATTGTTCTTTATATTGTTTGTTATTATTCATTATCTCGTGCAGTTAAAAATATCCCAGTAGGCTTAGCTTATGCCACCTGGTCCGGAACCGGTATCTTAGTTGTATCTACTTTAGGTATGGCATTTTACGGTCAACATCCTGATACGGCTGCTATTATTGGTATGGCAGTTATTGCTAGCGGGATCGTCATTATGAATCTGTTTTCGAAAATGGGTTCCGAAGAAGAGTCAGAAGAAACGACGGAGTTATCAAATATAAAACAGACTGTATCGTCAGTGAATAAATAAATCTATTTCTTAATAATCTATATTTAATAAAACTATTTTTTAATAAATAAGTACTTTATTAAAATAAATAAGGATAACCATTATGTTTACCGGATTCTTATGGCTGGCGCTGTCTATTGGTTCTGAAATCACGGGCACTTCAATGATTAAAAAGACCAATGGCTTTAGTAAATTAGCTCCCTCTGTTTTAGTGATTGCCGCTTACTGTATTTGCTATTTCGCTTTAACACGTGCAATGGGCTATATCCCTGTTGGTGTGGCATATTCCTTGTGGTGTGGATTTGGTATTGTTGGGGTAACATTAGTTGCCATGATTTTATATAAACAAAAACCCGATCTACCCGCTATATTCTCAATGGCATTGATTATCTCTGGTGGGATAATTATGAATACCTTTTCAACGATGTAAGATAAGTTTATAAACAAGAGACTAAATTGTCTTTTAATTTTAAATGCCGATATGTTATTCAACAATATCGGCATTTTTATATTCACTTATATTCATTTCTTAAAATGAACATGAGTGAGAAAAGATGTTTTTTTTATATTTTAAAGTTTTTATCAATATAAAGTTGGGAGACGGTTATGTAAAATTAAGTTATAAAAGGGTGATATATGCCAAAAATAGTTTCTTATATAAGTACAAAATTTAATAGCGTAAAAAATGCTTTAGGAATAAAAGATACCACGGGAAATCCTAATTTCAGTAGTGTTAAGAATACTAGTGCTATATGGTATACAGAAATTTTATCTGAAAAAAAAGCACCTGTTCTCTATATGCGACAAAATATCAATAACGTAAATAATATCCAAAGATTAGTATCTACAGAAGTTCTTAACAAATTATATTATGATGAAAACTCACCTCAATATGATGAAAATAACTATCAATGTGTACCTAATTCTAGATATAGAATACCATATTGTAAAAAAACTTTAATAGAATCTAATGGGGTATTATTACCTACTAATAATGTGAGTGTTAAGAACTCTCCTTATGTGACTTTTGCAAGCCAATATCCTCTTAATGATAAAGAGAGTTTAAAACATTATTTTAATATGTTATTTGATAATGATATAAAGACAGTTTATGTTTTAGCCTCGAATAAGGATATTGAATGCGACCTCTCAAAACCTGATATTGAATATGATAAAAGCAATTCTCAGCAGAAAGGGTTTAAATACTTTAGAGAGGATTTTTATTCAGATAATATAGAATCTCGCCACTTTAATAAGTGGGATTTCAGTCGTTTTAAAATAAAAGGTAAAAATGGGGATAATGAAATTTTAGGAAATGAAAGAACTTTAGATTGCAAAGTATATACTAAGAAATTGACTAAAAAAGGTTGTGATGAAAATAAAGATATAAACTTTGTACATATTTATAATTGGGAAGATCATACAGAAATAGATGCGACAAAATTAAAAAATACAATTGATTTGATTGGCAAACAATTAACAATAAACCCAACAAAAGAAAATATAGCTGTCCATTGTCTTGCGGGATTAGGAAGAACAGGAGAGTTTATTGCTTTAATGGAGATGATGAAAATGATAGAGGCAAGAAATACAAAAACAAAAAGCTTAGAAAGTATTCTCGTTCACTTAAGGAAAAATCGCAGTTGGCAGCTACTTAAAATGAAAGTACAAGTTAATGAGCTGATTAAGTTTGCAATAAATAATAACATTCCTTTAGTCAATGATCATATTAAAATAAAATAATATTTATTCAAAAAATAACTATAACCATCCCCATTGTATTTACAATGGGGATGGGTTTTACGACATTACCGCTTGTTATTTTTATTGCTCACTGATTTGCTGTAATTGTTTTTGACGCTCAGTCTGAGCGCTGACTTGATGGTTTCGAGCTAAGAAGCTGTACATTGTGGGTAATACAAATAGCGTAAATAGCGTGCCAACTAACATACCTGATACAATAATCAACCCTAATCCATAGCGACTATTCGCTCCAGCACCACTGGCAAATAGCAGAGGAATAAGCCCGATAACCATTGCTGCCGTAGTCATTAAGACAGGGCGTAAGCGGATTTTTGCTGCTTCAACAATCGCCTCACGTCGATTTAGATTTTTATGAACTTGTAATTCATTAGCGAACTCCACCATTAAAATACCGTGCTTACTGATAAGTCCTATCAAGGTGACTAAACCAATTTGAGTGTAGATATTTAATGTCACCATACCTAAAGCTAATGGCACTAATGCACCACAAATTGAGAGTGGTACCGTAATTAAAATAATCAATGGATCAACCAAGCTTTCATATTGTGCGGCTAATACCAAATAAATAACGATAAGGGCGGCAATAAATGCAAAGACTAAGGTATTTCCTTCTTGGGTAAATTGGCGAGCATCAGATTGCCAATCATGGCTAAAGCCAGCGGGTAAGGAATTTGCCACATGTTCAAGAAACGCAACAGCTTGCCCCATGGTGACACCCGGTGCTGGAATAGCTTGAAATATAGCGGCATTTTGTTGATTAAATTGCGTTAATTTATTGGGTTCAACTTGAGTGGTAATATTGACCACGGTTGATAATGGAATTAACAGGTTATCTTGAGTACGAATATAGTGCCCTGCAAGTGCTGCCGGAGTTAAACGTTGTTGACGTATACTTTGGGGGATCACATCATAAGAGCGACCATCCATACCAAAGCGATTGATATAGTGTTCACCCACTAATAAGGATAGTGATTCGCCAATATCTTGCATGCGAATACCAAGGGTATTGGCTTTGGCACGATCAATAGTGATCTGCACAACAGGGTTGTTGTAATCAAGATCACTATCCACTACGACAAATAGACCACTTTCTCGTGCTTGCTGTTTGATCTCTTCCATCGTGTCAAATAAAACGGGATAACCTAATGGGCTACGTAACACCATTTGGACAGGTAATCCGCCGACAGAGCCAGGTAATGATGCTAATTGAAAAGCAAAAATACTGCTTCCTTCAACATCCGCAACACGATTTTGTAGGTCTGCCTGAATTTGATTGGCATTACGATCACGACCTTTCCAACCATCAAAATTAATCCCACCAAAGCTTGCTGAAGGGCCATCAGTACCATTGATGATCCATGTGCTGTCTGTTTCTGGTAGGCTCATATAAATATCATCAAGTTTCTGATTGAAATGTTCCGCATAGGCAAGATTTGCATGTTGTGGTGCTTTTACCGCGGTTAAAACGCTCGCTTGATCTTCTAAAGGTGCTAACTCTTGTTTTGTCTGGCTATATAAAAACGGCAAGCTAACAAACACGGCTAAGGCGAAAACGACGGTTAACCAGCGATGGGTTAAAGAAAAATTAAGCAAATAGCTATAGTAATATGTCAATTTATCAAAGGTATATTCGGCTATTTTAGCCATCCTGCCTTCATTTTCTTTCGGTTTGAGCATTAATGAGCTCATGACCGGAGATAAGGTTAATGCCACAATACCCGATACAATGACACTACCAGCAAGCGTTATGGCAAATTCTTTAAACAGTGCACCAGTTAATCCTGACATGAGGCCGATTGGCGCGTAAACGGCAGCTAAAGTGATGGTCATGGCGATAACCGGCCCCGCGACCTCTCGTGCCCCCACTAATGCGGCCTGCACTGGTGATAATCCCTCTTCAATATGACGATGTACGTTTTCAACCACCACTATCGCATCATCGACAACTAATCCAATGGCTAAAACCATAGCTAGCAAAGTAAGCAAATTAATACTAAAACCAAATGCCAACATTAATCCGGCTGCCCCCAACATAGATAAAGGGATAGCAAGCACAGGAATAATTACAGAACGTAATGAGCCTAAGCAGAGATAAATAACAGCAATAACAATTAAAATGGCTTCAATTAATGTTTGCACCACCTGATCAATAGAAGCTTTAATAAAACGTGAAGTTTCAAAGGCCAGCTCCACATTTACACCTGGTGGGAGTGTTTTTTCTATATCAGTAAGGTTTTCGCGAATACCATCAACAATGATTAACGGGTTACCTGTTGGTGTTGGAAATAGGCCTAAGAAGACGGCTTTTTTGCCATTCATGATGCCACTGGTTTCAGTAGCAGCCGCACCTAGCTCGACGGTGCCAATATCACGTAGACGTATAAGATTATGGCCATCATTGTGGATCACCATATCTTTAAATTCTTCCACATTGGTTAAATCGGTATTGACATAAACATTCGCAATAACAAACTCACCTTCGACCTTCCCGGGAGCTGCTTGGTAATTATTACGGCGAATGGCATCAGCGACATCACTAGCAGTTAAGTTTCGCCCCGCTAATTTATCAGTATCTAGCCATACGCGCATGGCCAGTTGTTGTCCGCCAAAGACTTGTACTTTGGCGACCCCATTAATGGAGGAAAACATCGGTTCAACCACACGAGATAGATAGTCAGTTAATTCTGGAATAGAAATTTGCTCACTGGAAAAGCCAACATAAGCGACTGCGGTTGATTCACCAGAAGAAAGTTCAATCACAGGATCATAAGCTTGTTCTGGCAATTTATAACGTACTTGATTGACCTTGGCCATCACTTGCGTTAATGCTTGTGTCGGATCGCGGTTTAACTCCATTCTTACCGTGACAAAACTTTTTCCTTGTACTGAAGATGAAGAAATATAATCAACGCCTTCCACCGAGGAAACGGCTTGTGTAATAGGTTGAGTCACAAAACCTTGCATCAGTTCAGACGATGCGCCAGGGTAGTCTGTTGCAATGGTAATCGTTGAGTTTTGTAACATGGGGTACTGGCGAATAGGTAGTTTACTGAACGCAAATGCGCCCAGTAAAAAAATCAAGGTGCTAACTACTAACGCTAAAACAGGTCGTCGCACAAAAATATCAGTGAATTTCATGAAACACTCCTGTTATGGTTGACGAGTAGTAGATTGGGCCAGTGTTAACGTATCTTGCTCTATGGGGGCTATTGAGGTGCCATCACTAAGTTTGATTTGCCCTGAGGTAACAACTTGATCTCCCTGATTTAAGCCTTCTTTGATCTCGATAAGGCCGTTGTAGCGCAATCCAACTTTCACAGAGACACGCTTAGCGATAAGGTTTTTTTGATTGTCAGATTGCGCTACAAACACGGTATCCCCATAGGCAGTATAAGTAACCGCTGTCTCTGGTACGGTTAATGCCTGATGACGAGTAGGGGAGGTAACTTGAACACGAGCAAACATGCCCGCTTTTAATTTGTTATCGGTATTCGGTAAAATGGCTTGTACTTGCACAGTGCGAGAAGGGCCAATAAGAGGGTCTATGGCATTAAGTGAGCCGGTAAATGTTTGATTAGGATAAGCATCAACTGCAATATTAATAGGTTGATGAGTTGAAAGCTGTGGCGCCACTTGCTCATCGAGTGAAAAGTTAAGTTTTAAGTGGCTTGCATCCACTAATGAGGCAACACGTTCCCCAGCATTTAGATACTGTCCTTCATGCACGAGTTTTATGCCGACAATACCATCAAAGGGAGCTTTAATTGTTTTTTGTGCAATGCGCGCTTTCACTTCACGGATAGAGGCTACAATCATATCGCGCTCTGATAACGTACTATCTAATTGTGCTGCTGCAGCCACATTTTTACTATAAAGTTGGCGAGTTCTTGAATAAAGTTTTTCTGCATTAGTTAGTTGTGCTTGTAGGCGTAATAATTCCGCTTGCTCTGGCTCATCATTTAATTTTACTAAGATTTGTCCCGCGGTGACGGTCTGTCCTGATGCAAAGTGGATAGTGGCGATGCGCCCATTTGTTTCTGCCGCTAAATAGACTTGTCTAGCAGCTTCCAATTCTCCAACACCATGCATGGTATTGGGTAATTCAGCGGATTGCGCGGTTGCTAATGCCACTTTTGTTGGTGGATAAGCAAATGGCTGTGTTTCATCTTCATCAGATCCCATTGTTGCATAAACCATTGCCCCTGCACTTAATAAAAATAGTGAGGCACATAAAGTTAACGTCAATTTCTTATTCATTTTACCGCCGATCCCATAGTGAAGTTTTTATCTATTTTTAGGGTGTTATGAGTTGAATTTTTTCCATAATGCTCTGAAGTGGCTAGCCATTGCGGTTGCCATTAGTCCTCCAATCACAGAGGTATGCTCTATCGCAAAATACATGGATAACATCGCTTTATCGCCGGTCATATTCCAAAACGTATGTACAATCACAATGGTTAAAAATAAGAAAGTGGCTAATGCGCCAGCACCTAACCATAGGTAACGATCAAAAAGGACTAAAATCGATCCGGCGAATAAAACAATGGCGCTGGCGAGATTAAAAAACCAATCAGGGTTTAACCCTGCTGCACGCATCTCTGCCAAACTATTCTCATAATCAAATACCTTGGCAAAACCCGATGATAAAAATAACAATAGAATTAGCACTCTTGCGACAATCCATAATGTTTGGCTTTCAAGAATACGTGCAATTGAGTTAGGCATGTATCAGTCCTCAATAAACTTAAAAATAAAAATCAGGCAATTGGCTGACTTGACTTTGTATTGGGACAGGACTATAAAACCTCAAGTTAACTTGAGGTCAAGTGAAAAATAAAAAAGGTAGCAAATGAGTAAAGAGAAAATAGATTTTAATCGAGCGCTCACGGTTGGCGAAGTGGCAAAACGCAGTGGTGTACCCATCTCTACACTGCATTTTTATGAAGAAAAAGGATTGATAAAAAGTTCTCGGAGCCCTGGAAATCAGCGCCGTTACCCGTCAGTGGTACTCCGTTATGTGGCAATTATTAAAGCAGCGCAGAGTACAGGTATTCCATTAAAAGAAATTCAGGAAATATTAGGGAAATATCCACCAAATAGTAAATTAACTGCAGAACAATGGCATGAAATATCAACGGATTGGAAAATACGGCTCGATGAGCGTATTCGGCGTCTTAAGCGATTACGTAATGGACTTGATCACTGTATTGGCTGTGGATGCCTATCATTAAATGATTGCCCATTACGTAACCCTGATGATATTTTAGGAGAAAAAGGGCCTGGTGCTCAAATGTTATGATCACAATGAAAATGTCACCCTATCAGGCTTAAAAAAACCTTCGAATTCATCATTGTTATCGATCATACCTAATAATTCTTGGGTGACTTGATGGTAAAAACCTTGATAAGATAGCCGTGAAATTAGTGCTTGATTAATTAAGTTTTTATTTTCATGATGCTCTAATTCACTTTGTTGGTGTGCATAAACTAATAAGGCTATTTGTCGCTTCTCTTTTAACGTTTGATTACCTCCATCTTTGACATCAAATTGGTCTAATAAAGTAAGAATATCATTAGCATGGCTAAGATCCGCCTTGCTTAAATCTTGATAAAAAGTCAGTTTCAAATTTTCGATAATAGGATCTGATCCTTTTCTCGAAATATTGTTAGCACTAGATAAAGTCGAAGGAGAGTTATATACCTGCTGTGCGCGGAAAGGATCAATTTTCATTGTTATCCTCGTTTAAAATTGGCTTTCTTGAAGAAAGATCGTCTGAGGGGGTAAATGTATTGATAAAGTTTAATAGCAGTTGTTTGATGTTTTGCTCAAAAATCGGTTGATAAGTTTCAGAAAAAGGCCGATGAAATTGTGCTCTTAGATCGTTGAGAAATATGGCAGGATCAAAAAAAGTAATTTGATCACCGGTATGAATAGCAATGGTCTTGTTGTTATGGCAGTTTAACTTAATATTGCTATTGTCGAGTTCACTCTCAAAATAGCGCTGTAGTGTTGTGGGAATATCGAGTGTTACTTTTTGCTCAAGAGGAACAGATGACATCAGATATTGAGTGAGTTTAACTTGTATTTCAGGTGAATCTAAGAATTCTCCAATCGTTGCGACTAGTTGTTCTCGTTGCTGAAATTCATATTGTACAAATTTTTCTTGATATTCAATTGAGAATCTTATTATATCAGCTAATAAAACCTGTAATCCTTTAGCATAAGCTTCGTTAGCTACCTTATTACGAAGTTTATCTAGTTTATGATTAAAGTGATGCAGCATTTTTTTTGCTGCCTGCTTGGTCGCTAATGTTGTTTTATGAATATTATCGAGCTGTCGTATATAGTGAGCTCGTATTAATACACCTTCACAGGTATATTTTAAAAGGTTGTCAGGTAACAAGCGTAGCATAATTTAATACCAGTAAAAAAAGTGTAGGAGATAAAACAAGTGATTTAGGAAATTCAATATTAATTGATAAAGATTTTGGTGAAAAAAGTAATTTAAAACGTTGAGCTAGTGCGTTCGATATTAGCTTAATAAAATTAAATAGTAATTGATAGCCAATATCTATGGGGGAAATAACTTTTAGTGACAGTAATATTTTGCTATCGATAGTCCTATTTAACATAGGATAGAGAGCTAAAAATGCTTTTAATGAAGGTTCTAAATGATAATAATTTTGTGCTAATAGTGTATGACGAGAATAAAAATAACCTAAAAATAAAGCACAACGAGGAAGAGTGTGCCAATGAGTAAATATTTTTTCTACGGTAGTATCAATCTCACAATCAATATGCAGTATAAGTTGATATTGCTGAATTAAATGACGATTAGCTATTTTTTGCCATAGAGTATTTTCTTTTGGCGATGCTAATACATCGTAGTCTGAATGGATATAACTTAACGGTTCATACATTACATTAGAGATCAATTTAAATTGTTCAGCAGTCAGATTACTCATTCTCGCTTACCATTTTATTGACTTGTTTACGACGATAAATAATCAATATGACCATAATTATTATAATTAAACTAATTACTGATAACCCTATGAGTAACCAAGAATTACTCAATGATGTCGTATTATCTTGGTGAAGTTGATTATTTAATATCGTAAATTTATTGATATTCCGTGGATATAATAAAACAGTAATATTACTCTCATCCATATCATTAAAAGCATTATGGATAAAAGCACGAACATCGTCACTTAGCTGATCACTATCTATCATGCCATCTTCATAGAAAACTAAAGCAGAAGCATGAGGTGTTGGCGTTATACGATCATTTGATGATAGTGGATAACTGACATGTACTCTCGCATCGATAAGATGATCAATGGTTAATAATGATTGTTCTAACCGTTGCTCAATGGCTGAAATTAAACGTGCTTTTTCAGCTTGAGGCGATGAAACTAATGCATCTGATGGAAATAATTGTGTAATTTCAATACGAGAAATTGTTGGTAATTGATATTCTTCTAATATTTGAATAGCAATCCCTATATTTTCCTTTTTAACTGAGATCTCAAATAATCCTTTTCCTAACGCAGTACGAGTACTTGTTATTTGGTGTTTCTGTAACACCGCTTGAATTTCAGTTGCTTGCCTTTGACTTAAATTAGTGAGCAGTGATTGATCCTTACAACCGTTTAATAAAGGAAGTAAGCAACATAAAAATAGTAATAACAAATACCGTCTATTCATTACTATTGAGCCTTAAGTAGTGTTTCCACAATATTGAGAGATTTTCTTGCTAACGTACTCGCTAAGCTCATCGTAATTGAATAATCGCTAAGTTCTATTTGTAAATTCGTATAACTTTGGGCATCACCTAATTGGCTTAATGTTGTTAACTTTTCTTGTATCTTTTTTTCATATTGCATACTACTAATAATGCCATTTACCATGATAGTCGATAAACTATCATCACTTGTATCTTGTAGTTCTTTGGTTAAATTAACGGGAATAATAGGTGCAATAGCCATACATAACCTCCGTAAAACTCATGTTAACGCATATTACCAATAATACTCATTGCTAGATCTTTAATGACTTTGATTGATGTAGATTGGGCATTACGTGTAATATTATATTCGGCAAGTTTGGCTTGATATTCGGCTAATGCCGCGGCATTAGATGTATCAGCTTTTAATGCTTCTAAGGCTTCAGATAACTCATAGCTTTGGGTTTTCACAGGTTTATGAAAATATTGGTCAACTTTACTAATTGAACTTACATCTGTTTCAACAAGACTCGCAGCCATAAATTACTCCTTTGTGCTTAAATTTGTTATGTTACTCATCATATCTTGATTATCCTTGAGGAAAATAACGATGCTGATTATCAAGAAAAATATATCCATTATCTTCTTGTAGCATTGCTTTATTTTTCAAGTTGATATTAACTTTATTTTCACGATAAAAAATAAATTTTCTTCCAAAAAAAGCTGCCTGTTTTTTTATATAAGCATTAAATTTTTCTTTGTCATTTACGCTTAGCTTATCATCAAAGATAAAAATTAAGCCGTTATTTTTTTCTTCAATAGTATATCCTATTGTTTTAGTGAAATTTAGCTTGTTTATCTCTTCAACAATTTTAGCAATTGATAATTCTTTTATGATTGGCTGACAATTTTTGGGAAAATTGTCATTGATGGCTTGAATGATTTTTAACTTTTCATTTTTATTATAATAAAAAAAACTCACTATAGGTTTAGTGTTGTCTTTTAAAGTAACGTGAATTTTATTATTAGTTGCTAATTTGATAATTTTTTCTTTGTTCAAAAATGAAATTTTTGTTTTTGAATCACTATCTTTTATTAAATTTTTAGAAGAGTAAGGTTCAGTGTAAATACATAAATAACCATTTTCTCCTTTGAATTCATTTGAATATGAACTTTTAAAAGCCAATTCCTTTGGTTTATTTTCTAATGGTTTTGATACATTCATAAAAGTAAATGATACTATAAAAAATGCAATAACAAATATAAATGATACAATGATTTTTCTATTAATTGTCCATTTTTTTGAATTTAAATCAAAAGATGTTATAGACAAATCATCTTTATGACTAATTAAGAAAATAGGAAAATTATTGATATATATAGGCTTATCGAGTTCTAATGGTAGTTCTTTGCTAATTTCTTTAGAAATTAAACCATCTTCTATTTTATATTTATTATTTTTTGTATTATGCTCATCAAGCATAATCGTAATTATCTTTTCATGTTCTTTCTTGTTGCAAGGAATGTAAAGTGTTAATTTCTCATTTTCTATTTTATTTTCAATATGTTCTTTACTATGTAGAATTAATGAGTATTGATTAGGTAGCAAAGGCGTTATTATCCCTTTTAAAGGACCACTGAGAACATAAATATAATACAGCATAGAGTTAACCCAATAATAAATGTTAATTAATTCATGTTATAAATATATTTTAGTCATATAAACAATAAAATTCTTTAAAAAAACATAGGTGTTTTATTTGAAAATAAATGTTGATATATTACTGTTGTTTTTTTAATAATAATCAATGAGAATTGTTATTTATTTTTAAAGTTAATTCTAGGCTATATTATTATAGTGTTCTATAAATTATGGCTATAATAACATTTTGAAAAATAGTTTGTTTTTTTGAACCCTTAATAGATTATAAGTATAGGCTGAGGTATTTACCATGTTAATAAATGATATAAAAATAAGTGGCGATAAAAATATTTTATCAGGGAATTTATTATTCATGTGCATTCCTTTAAATGATGAATATCCAATAAGAATATACGATGATAAAACGACTAAAATTATAAAGGGAAAGGCTTTTATTTATAATTCAAAAAATGAAAATGTTATTTTTCAATCAGAAAATCAGTCATGGCGTATTGAAAAGAGATCATTTTTTATTTGTGCCAGATTATTGGCATTTATTGATTATGCTAGAGATTTTTCAAAAATGACAGCAGTTGGCACTAATTTTGATATTAATCAACAAATTTTTTATATAAAAGAGGGGAGTGGAACATTAGAACATCTGATTATTAATGAGGCACTGAAAGATGAAAGCCAATTAGAACCTCTTTTTGTGACAATAAGACACAGTGAAAGTTACTGGCTTATATTACATCTGATTAGTTATTTGGATGAGAAAAAAAGCAATATTGCACAAATAGGTGAACGATATGGTGTATCTGGGACACATTTTAGACGGCTGTGTAAACGTTATTTAGGTAATTGTGGTAAAAGTCAATTACGTTCATGGCGTGCGGCATCTTCTATTTTGACAACGCTATCAACAGATGAATCATTGACTCAGATTGCAGTCGATAATGGTTTTAGTTCAGCATCTCATTTTTCTAATGAAATTAAGACATTATTTGGTATTACACCAACTGAATTTCGGCGAATTGGCCAATATCTTTATGAACATAAAAAATAAAATTTACTGTATCATTGGAATTATCATTTTTTATAGCTTCTTTTTGCCAACTCAAGCGGCAGAAGGAAAGGTTATTTATACACATCAGGTTAAAAAACCTGATGTTTTTGTTGCGGTAAATACACATATTGAACAGTTTTTCCTAGTGCTATCAGATAAATTAAATAAACCTTTTATTCTAAGCAGCGCAGTAAAAAAAGAGCGGATCAGTGGAAAATTTGATATTTCTTCACCTGAAGACGCCTTTGAATTAATGGTAAAGCGTTTGTCATTACTTTATTTTAATGACGGAGAATCTATTTATATTTATCGCGATAATGAGATACAGCAACAGCTATTTCAAGTGAAAAATATCAGCTTGAGTAAACTGAAAGAGTATCTACAAGATGTTGGATTATATGATCTCCGCTACCCATTACGTGCAGGTCACGATCAGCGTACTTTTTATCTCTCAGGTCCTCCTATTTATATTAGCCTAGTTAAGGCTGCTGCTGAGCTTTTGGATAATGATGTACAAGAACAAATTAATGAAAATATCAATAATCAAGTTCCAACCGGAAGCTCTCGTTATGGCGATGAGTTTGTGCAGATATTTCCATTAAAAAACACTTTTGTACAAGATAGAACCTATATATTACGTGATGAAAAAGTGGTTTTACCAGGTATAACAACGGTTTTGCAACAGCTATTTATGCCATCGGGAGAGAAAGAAAAAACAGTCAGAAGAGCGCGTGAGATTATCGAAGATAATGATAAATATCAGGATGATAAAATTACCAACGATATACAAGATACTCATTCACCGATTATCACTCAAATGGGCAAATATAATGTTGAACTCGTTCCTTTACCTGGATCAAATAGCCTGTTGGTTAAAACGAGTCGAGAAGGTTTAGCTTTAGTTAGCTCACTTATTTCACAATTAGATAAACCGAAAAGACAAGTTGAATTGTCATTATGGATAATTGATATTTCTAAAAGTAAAGCCGATAGTTTGGGGGTGAATTGGCAGGGGAGTTATGGCTCGGGTAAAAATACATTTTTCTTTAATACCGCTAGTTTAAGTGCTGTATCTGGTTTTAGTTTTTTAAGTAAAATCAAAGCACTCAGTGAGGAAGGGGAAGCTAAAATGGTTTCTCGTCCTATTTTGTTAACTCAAGAAAATACCCCCGCCATATTTGATAATAACACCACCTTTTATACACAAATTAAAGGTGAGCGAGTTGCTTCATTAGAATCTACAACATTCGGCACTATGATCAGTGTATTGCCTCGTATTAGTAATACTAACCAAGAGATTGAGATGATTATCAATCTTGAAGATGGCGCCGAGAAAAAAAGTGATGATGAAGATAGAGAAGAAGGGATTGAAAAATTACCTGTTATTAATCGCACAAATATCAGCACCGTGGCCCGAGTTTCTGAAGGCGGTAGTTTATTAATTGGTGGATATACACGAGAAGATAACATAAAAGCAGAAAACAAAATTCCTTTTTTAAGTGCTATACCTTTAGTTGGCCGAGCATTTAGCTATCAGTCAGATAATAATAAAAAAATGGTGCGTATTTTTATGTTACAACCGCGTTTATTAGATAAAACTGATACGCACGGATTGGACTCTTTAACTGAACACCCATTTTTACCGATGGATAAAAAAACATCTCAAGCGCTAAAACAAATTCAGGCATTTATGAGGTGATATTATGATCGGACCAATTAATACTGCAACTTCGACAAATGGTGCCAGCAACAGTATTAGTAAAGAAAGTCAGCAAGACATAGAATATAAGCAACCACAAATAAACGAAAGTGAAAATTATCAAAATCAATTAATAGAAATATCTGATGATATGTCTATGGTGGCAACTCTTTTTTCTCAGCGATTAGGAAAATTATTAGACAAAAAAGCCAATAAAGGGCAAGAAGCTTTATATATTGCAGAAGATGGTGCTGATGAGAAACTTGATAAGGTGATGCTTCAATTTAGAAAATCGGGGAGAAGTTTACAGGAATTATTGCAATATTTACGTAAAATGTTCCCTGATCCTAGTGATCTCGTTATGGTTTTACGAGAATTACTTAGGAAAAAAAAATTAGGTGCACAATTAGATGCAGGTATTGAAAATGAGATCAATAGGTTACTTGCAGGTGAGGAGGGTAAGCAAATTAAGGCGGGCATTAATATTGCTCTCCAAGCTAAAGCCTTTGCTAAATTACTTTGTTTAGATGCATCAGTATTAAGAGACCTTTACCGTAGTTACATTATTCTGGATATTGAACCTATTTATTTTTTCAAAATGTGGATAGAAAAATATGATATAAAAAAATGTTCAATTATTTTGAATTTTCTAACACAGAGCTTGATTTGTGATATGAAATCGTTAATGCCAAGTTGCTCTCAAAGTTCAGAGTTTGGTTATCTTTTGGAAAAGGTAAATAAATTACGATTATTATATAGCTTTATAGAAATGAATATAGAAAATTTAGTTAAAGAAGATTTAAAGAGTTTTATAAAAGAAGATGATTTTTATCAACTAACTATTAATGGAATGATATCTCCAGAACAAATGGAAAAATATTTAATATCACTTATGGATAATCAATGGAAAGGTTATTTTATTAAAATAAAAATGAGGTTGCTACAACAGTTAAAGACAATGTTCAATAAATATCCTGAATTATTATACTTATCTGATGATTTTAGAAATGAATGCCAAATAATGATACAAAAAATTATAGATAATTATATTAAGCAAGAGCAATATCAATTAAGAAAATAAAAAACAATTAATTATTGGCAAAGTTTATGATTTATAAGTTTCTATTAGCAATAAAAAACAAACCAGAACTTATCGTACTATCAGTGATGATACTGGTTATAATGATGTTAATTATACCTTTGCCAACTTATTTGGTCGACTTTCTTATAGGTTTAAATATTACTATTGCAATTCTTATCTTTATGAGTTCATTTTATATTAAACGTATACTGAACTTTATGACATTTCCTGCATTATTGCTTATAACAACTCTTTTCCGGCTTGCTTTATCAATAAGCACTAGCCGTCTTATATTATTAGATGCCGATGCAGGAGAGATCATTACCTCATTTGGTGAGTTTGTCATTGGTGAAAATCTTGTTGTAGGTTTTGTTGTCTTTTCCATTGTGACCATAGTGCAATTTCTCGTGATTACTAAAGGATCTGAACGAGTAGCGGAGGTCGCGGCTCGTTTTTCTTTGGATGGTATGCCTGGAAAACAAATGAGTATTGATGCTGATTTAAAATCAGGGATCATTACGAATGAAGAAGTTCAGATCAGAAGGAAAGAGTTAGGACAAGAGAGTCAATTATATGGTTCATTCGATGGTGCCATGAAATTTATAAAAGGGGATGCGATAGCCGGCATTGTCATTATCTTCGTGAACTTAATTGGTGGCATATCGGTAGGTATGGCTCAAATGGGGTTATCTATTACAGAGGCATTACATACATATACACTTTTAACGATAGGGGATGGATTAGTTGCACAAATTCCTGCTTTACTTATCTCTATTAGTGCCGGATTTATTGTAACACGTGTCGGTGGTGAAAATAATAATTTGGGCTATAGCATTATGAATGAGCTATTGGCACAAGATTTTGCTTTGCTTGTTACAGCTATTTTGGCTTTTGGTATCGGTTTTTTACCAGGATTTCCCACACCTGTTTTTCTTATTTTATCTGTAATGCTTGGCGTTTACTTTTTTAAAATAAAATGGAAGAGTAGTAAAAAAGAATATAAAACAGAAGATGAAAAAGATAATCATAATGCTACTAATGCCGACAGTAAAAAAGGACTTATGTCAAATTTATTTTCTGGTAAACATGGGGAAGAAGTAGATAATAGTTTATTAACAGAAAATATTACCTTATCACAAGCTGAAACTTTGCCATTAATCATCACTCTTTCTACTAAGAAAAAACCATATTTAACAAAAATAGTTTTTGAAAAATGGTTACAAAAAGAATTTATTTTACAATATGGTATATTATTACCAGATATTGTGATTCACTATTCAGATAAAATAGATGACGATAAAATTATTATTTTAATTAACGAAGTTAAAGCAAAAGAACTTAATTGTCCTTTTCCTCTTTTTCATATAGAAAATCCTAATGATGAATTGCTCTCTTTAGGCTTTAACTTAATAAGTATTGAAGATGATAATAAAACCCATTATTGGATTGAGCGTGATGATGAATCTAAATTAGCTCCATTAGGTTACAAAGCGGAACGTTCAGAAAGTTACTTTTATAGAAAATTCTCTGATCTGATCACATTAAATATTACAGAGTTTCTTGGTATTCAAGAAACAAAAGATATCCTTGATAAATTAGAAAAGAGTGCCCCTGAGCTTTTAAAAGAGTGTTATAGGCAAGTTTCTATTCAGAGGATAAATGATGTTTTGCAACGATTAGTACAAGAAAAAATTCCTATTAGAAACATAAAGACTATTATAGGGGGCTTAGTTCAATGGGGGAGCAAAGAAAAAGATCCCGTGCTACTTACTGAACACATTAGAACGCTTCTTGCTCGTTATATTAGTTATTTTTTTTCAACCGATGGGAAGTTTAATGCAATTATCTTATCTAACGATATGGAAGAGATAATTCGTAGTGGAATAAGACAAAGTTCTTCTGGCACATTATTGAATTTAGAACCTGCTGAATTAGATATGATAATAGAAAAAATATCTATGGTTATTGATGATATTAAATATATTCAGGATTATATATTTTTAACATCAATAGATATAAGGCGTTTTGTAAAAAAACTAATAGAAACTCAATATCCTCAAATACCGGTATTATCTTATGATGAGATAACATCTGATATTGAAATTAATGTATTACAATCTATTTAGGAGTGATTATGTCTTTTGATCTTGCTAGCTTACTTATGGATGCAATGAATGTTATTGGTCGGAATGATTTATTTTCAGGGGGGAAATCAATCGATAACCATTCAACCATTACCATTAGTTTAGGTGATATGCCAGATATTAATTTATTGGTTGTTGACGAGGTTCCTATGATTTGGTCGGTGCTTTGTGATTATGATGAAAAATTACTTACACAAATTAGTGCCGAATTATTATTAGATAGCATCAATAATCAAACAGAAAGTTTTTACCCTGGACAACCGGCCTTGGTGAGAATTGAGGACTCTTTAGAATTAAGAGCATCATTTATGCCAATTGCATTGCAAAATGGAGAAAGCATGGCAAGAGCCATTGATGACTATTTTCAAATTATGAATAGTATACATCAACGGTTTATTGGCTAAATAATGAACGCCCGATTTCTAATGTTTCATAACGCAGCGCATCCTTTACGAATACAAGGAAATATTTTAGAAGTGATGTTACGTGATGTTTTTATTGGGGAGGTCTGCCAACTAAAAGAGAATATTTTCAGTGAAAATATTCTCGGTGAAGCTATTGTTATTGGGTTTCATAATAACAGAGCAATATTAAGTATGATGGGAAGCGCTCAAGGTTACTCTTTACAAATTATAGTTGAGCCAACAGGAAAAACATTTTCAGTTGCCCTAGGCCCACATATATTAGGCAGCATGATTGATAGTAAAGGAAATTGCTTATTACGATTTAATACAGAAATAGCAGAGAAGACCTTTAATACCTTATGTCCTATCGAAGGTCGGCCACCTTTGTTTAGTGATAGGCTGCCTATTACAACACTATTTAAGTCAGGTATACGTGCTATTGATGGATTATTAAGTTGTGGATTGGGGCAACGAATGGGGATTTTTGCTAGTGCAGGAACGGGTAAAACGATGTTAATGAATATGATTATCCGTTTTGCACAGGCCGATGTTTTTGTTATTGGCTTGATTGGTGAACGAGGAAGAGAAGTTACAGAGTTTATTGAAGAATTAAAGCAACATAAGCGATGTGAAAATACGGTTTTAATTTGCTCAACTTCAGAACAATCAGCGGTAGAAAGGTGTAATGCGGCTTTAGTGGCAACAACGGTTGCCGAATATTTTCGTCAACAAGGAAAAAATGCCGTTTTATTTATTGATTCTATGACTCGTTATTGTCGAGCGTTAAGGGATATCGCATTAACAGCGGGTGAGTTGCCCGTACGTAAAGGATATCCAGCATCTGTATTTGATAAACTTCCCGCTATTTTAGAGCGTCCAGGGGTAACAAAAACAGGCTCCATTACGGCATTTTATACTGTTTTATTAGAGAGTGATGATGAGCCAGATGCGATCGGTGAAGAAATTCGTTCTATTTTAGATGGACATATTTATTTATCTCGAAAAATAGCAGCATCAGGGCACTATCCTGCTATTGATGTATTAGGTAGTGTGAGTCGGGTTTTTCAACAAGTCACTGATAGTAAACAACAAAAATCTGCTTTAAAAATAAGACAAATATTGATGCGATTACAAGATGTTAAGTTATTGCAAGAGTTAGGAGAATATCATGAAGGAGATAACGAATTAAATGATATCGCGGTAAGAAAACAAGCCAAGATAGAAAGCTTTCTTACTCAATCCTTTAAAGAAAAAGCCGATTTTCAACAAACATTAGAACAAATGTATGAGATTACCGCTTAAGCATCAAGCATTGATTAGTGCCATTGCCCAACGGCAAAAAAAAATAGAAAAAGAACAATTAAAATATAAAAAACTTATTACAGAAGCTGAACAGAAGAAAAAAGAGCAAGAGCAATTAATTAGTGCTTTAAAGAGTGAAGTACCCGCTTATGAAAAAGCCGGTATTTATTCAATTCATTCGTTTCATCAACAAAGAAGGAAGCAAGCTATTGTTTTACATTCAATAAATTTTTATGTCGCTCAAGTTGAAGAAATAAAGGATAAACTGAATGATTTAGAAAAACAGAGTGAGGCGCTAAAAAAACAACGACAAAAGGCCGTCAAAAAACAAAATAAAATGACACTTTATTTTGAAAGAAAAGCATTAGAGAAAGAGCTATATATTGAAAGGTTAGAGCAGAATGAAATACAGGAGATAGCATTATATGGTTCAGGGAATATCTAACTCAAATAAGATGACGCTATCTAGTGAAAAAACGGAAAGTGATATTCCAACTGAGTCTTATAGCGTAAATAGGTATTTGAATAAATGTCAGCTTACACCTGAAAGTATAAAAAAATTAGCAGAGAAATTAGATATACTTAAAAAAATAGCGAGTTTAAAAGACAATATTGCCAGTCATAACGATGAGCAAGATCTTCAGGAAGATAAAATGCCAGAAAATTATGAAGGTTTGCTATTAAGTCATCGGTATTTATTATCATCTGGTGGTTCTAAAACTAAAAAAATATCTTTAGATATAAATATAAAAAAAGGATTTAACTCTTTATATATAGGAAGAGAAGAAAAAAAAGCACAGCTCACTGATCAGAGAATAAATAAAAAAACATCTAAGATAGATAAATACAAACTACAACCCCATGTAGGAATAGAAGAAAAAACTGTCATTAAAGACATAATAAGAAAAAACAATGTTAAAACGATGGTTAATGAATTCTTATCGGCAAAAAAGAGTTCAGTATTTCCTATTTTCGTAGATAAAAAAATAAATCAACAACGGTATATTAAGTTAGTAGAAAAAATAATTAAAAAAGAACCCATTAATAATGATAATGTTGATTTAGTTAGTAGTGCAACTAAGCAGGAAAAACAGGCTCAAATTCATCAGAAAGAGAATAACAGTGCATACAAAAATATTGAGTCTAGTATGGCAATGCCGCTAAATAACGTATCAAAAGTTGATACAAAAGAAGAACCGGAAATTTATCAAGAAAATATCACTGAAACTAATAAAGTTGTTCCTTTTTCTTCGCAAGTTACACCAATAAAAACGGTAATTGCATTACCAAAAGTAGCCAAAATGGTTTCACAGCTACCTGCTTGGCAAGTAATAGATAAAAAAATATCTATGTTGACTCTACCACCAAGCATTACTTATACATTTACAAAATGGAAGAGTCGTTATCATCAGGCTAAAATTCATTTTATTGATAAACAAGTTCAGTTAATTGCCTCCTCAGGACGCGTTTATCAAACAGCATTAGAGAATTTGAAGCAATATAATGGGGGATTATCCATAGATCTAACTAATAGCCATAAAAATAAATCGTGGTATATCAACTCTATTAATGCTATTTATGAAAGAGAGGATGAAAATGAATGAGTATTAACGTAGAGGTAGATAATAACCATAAAGAAACAAATAAAATTAATGACATGGTAATATTATCTTCTATCTTTGGTACAAAAAAAATAACAGAAAAACAGCTATATTTTGTATTGAGATGTGAGAATAAATTAGGAACCTTAACGGCGTTAATTTCAGTTAGTCAAGTCATGGATAACTTATATCCTGAAAAAAAAATTGATTGGGAATTAGTACCTGAAAACTATTTAATTGCTCTTTTTTCACAATCTTTATCAACATTATTATTTCCTTTTTCTAAAGAGCCAATGTCATCATGTGTTGATAATATCTGTTTAGGTGCTGAAAAAGGATCTTGCTATCCTTGTGTAGATACCACATTAGGTCATGTTTTTATTTGCGATATTAAATGGAAATATGAATTGACAGTATTTCCAAAAAATAAAATAGGTTTTATAACAAGTTTTATTTTAGGTTACAGTAAAATATCACTTTCATTATTAAAAACAATATTACCAGGGGATGTTTTATTAATAGATGATATCCATTTTTCTTTTAATGTTGGTGATAAAAAATATTTTTATTTTTCATGGGATGAGGGTAATTGTGTGACATTAGATGCTATTGTTGAAAATAGTGAAGAAAATGAAGAGGATGAGCAAAACGATGCCATAATAGAAGATAGCATTGATTTAGCTCAATCACTTGATTTAAATTCAATTGGCGCTATTCCGATTACAATATCTTTTCTTTTAGCCAATAAAACATTATCAATTGATCAACTTGAAGAATTAACACCAGGGAAGAAATTTATTTTACCTGATAATGCCATTCGTCATATTAATATTTTAGCAAATGGTAAAGCTATTGCCCAAGGAGAATTAATCAAAATTAAAGATATGTTAGCGGTAGAAATTAATAAATTATCTATAAAATGCGAATAACATATGGAAAGCTCAACAGAATTAATCTTGATCCTAGCTCTTGCCACATTGGCTCCTTTTATTATTGCTGCAGGAACTTGTTATTTAAAGTTTTCTATTGTTTTAGTTATGACTCGTAATGCATTAGGTGTGCAGCAAGTTCCTTCTAATATGGTACTTAATGCTATCGCTTTAATGATGGCGCTTTTTGTTATGACACCAATTACTAAAAATATTTGTTACTATGTTATTGAAAATAAAGTGGATATGTCATCTCCAGATGCGATCGAGTCATTTTCAAATGAGGCGTTAGGCGATTATAAAAAATACCTATATCATTACTCAGATCCTGATTTATTAGCTTTTTTTGAACAAGCGCAAGAGAATAGACCAAATAGTGATGGTGATAAAGAAAACATAGAAAATTCACTCTTATCATTATTACCGGCATATGCACTTAGTGAGATAAAATCTGCTTTTATTATCGGTTTCTATCTTTATTTGCCTTTTATTGTTATTGACTTAGTTGTCTCATGCATTTTATTAGCATTAGGTATGATGATGATGAGCCCTATTACATTATCTGTACCTTTAAAACTTATTTTATTTATCGCCATGGATGGTTGGGGACTGTTATCTAAAGGACTCATTAATCAATATCTTGATTTGATGGCGGTGAACTAGTGGATATGGTTTATGCGGCTAATAAAGCTATTTATTTGATTATATTGCTTTCAGCTGCGCCTATTGCTATCGCGACCTTTATTGGATTGCTTATTGGGCTATTGCAAACGATCACACAGATACAAGAGCAAACTTTACCTTTTGGTGTCAAGCTTGTGGGGGTTTTTGTTTGTTTACTTATGATGATGGGATGGATGGGAGATAAGTTACTAATTTATGCTAAAGAGATGTTGACGATTGGGTTAGCAGGGTAACTATCATGCTAGTACTGTTGCAATATATACAATCTTATTTAATCGATATTTTTTTGCTCATTGCTAGATTATTTCCTATTTTTATGTTTATTCCATTCCTCAATAGTCGAGTTCTCAATAGTCAATTATTAAAATATATTATTATTTTTTATATAGCATTAGGAATAAAACCTAGCATCACGATAACTGGGGTTTTAAGAGAGACTTGGGCTATTGTTCTAATTAGTGAGTTAATTATAGGTCTAGTTATCGGCTTGCTACTTGCCACGCCATTTTGGATAGCTTCTGCGTTTGGAGAATTCGTTGATAATCAAAGAGGAGCAAGCATAGGAGATACAATTAATCCTACTACAGGTATTGAATCGTCAGAATTTGCGTCATTAACCGGATTGTTTTGTATGGCCTATTTTTTAGCTACAGGTGGGCTCGTTGTTTTAATGAGTACCATAAAAGAGAGTTACGATGTTTTTCCTATTGGGTATGTTAATAAAAATATCGGTTACGATTTTATCGGTCATTGGCTAAATGATATGGTTAAAGTGGCGATTATTTTGGTTTCTCCTGTATTAATTATTATGTTTTTAAGTGAAGTTGCATTAGGGGTTTATTCATTATTTTGTCCTCAACTAAATGCATTTTCTCTCTCTCTTTGTATCAAAGGTATTATCGCTTTTTTAGTATTACTGCTCTTTTTTACCTCAGCAATGACGAATGAATTATATCATTTTTTTAACAGTAGATACTTTTATTCTATTTTTATGAGTATTTATCATGGCTGAGAAAACAGAAAAGCCAACACAGAAAAAGCTTGATGATTCAGCAAAAAAAGGACAATCGTTTAAAAGTAAGGAACTGGTTTCTGGTTTAGTCTATTTCATTGGTGTTATATATTTATTTAATCAAGTGAAGTTGGATGAATTTAATCAATTTTATCAATCACTTTTACTGCATCCAACAGGTATTTCTTTAAAGAGCTATGTTGAAGTTATATCAAAATTATTCTTTGATATTGTACTACCGATCATTATTGTGACTTTTTTATCTGGCGCAATCCCTTCTTTATTTAGCTCCCATTTTAAACTTGCCACTGAAGCAATTAAAATTGATTTTAATCATATTAACCCCATTTCTGGATTTAAAAAAATATTTAGCATAAGAACAATAAAAGATTTTTTAAAAACACTATTATTTATTATTATATTTTTAATAACTTGTTATGTTTTCATGATTTTACATATGGGGGAAGTCGTTATACTATATCGCGCTGATTTAGAAGGGGTGATTGATAAATGGTGCTCATTAGTTGTTAGTTTTATATTTATATTTTTTATTTTATCGATACCTATTCTTATTTTAAATATTATTGCTGATTTCTTTTTATTCATAAAAGATATGATGATGGAAAAACATGAAGTTAAGCAAGAACATAAAAATATGGAGGGAAATCCAGAAATAAAATCGGTACGTAGACAACTTCATCAAGAATTACTCGATGAGCCAATGAAACGTGTGATCCGCGACTCATCAGCTGTTATTGTCAATCCCACACATGTCGCGGTAGGTATCTACTTCGATCCTGATAATGGCATAATGCCAATAGTTTCATTGAGTTGTACTAATGCTAAAGCATTAGCAGTAAAGGCTTATGCCAAAAAAGTTGGCACGCCCGTTATTCGTTATCCTGAATTAGCAAGGAAGTTACATCATAAATATCATTTATTTGAAGTGATAATAGATCAAGATTTATTAGATGTTATGGATGTTCTTATTTGGCTAAAAAGAGTAGAAATTGAAGGGTTATCTCGAGAAGAAATGGACTATATCAATAATTAATAAATTTAGTCGAAATATTTATAATTATAAATATAGACGTGTGTTTTATTAAAGTGGGTAATTAATAATTAAGTTAGAATATTATTATTAATTATTCATCATAGATGAAAGGATTATCATAATGTCAGCATATGAAAAAATGTCAGAAAAAGAATTAGATCAGCTCGCAAACTACATTGTTTCTATTGTACAAAATGGCGCATCTATCAAAGATGAAAGTGAAATTCCAGATGGATTTATGGAAGGAATTTATTCATTTGCGTATGATTTTTATCAGAAAGGGAAGTTAGATGAAGCTGAGGCGATTTTTAAGTTTTTATGTCTCTATGATTTTTATAATGTTGATTACATTATGGGACTTGCTGCAGTTAATCAATTAAAAAAGCAATATCAAGCAGCTATCGATCTTTATGCTTTAGCTTATCTAAATGCTAAAAATGATTATCGACCTGTTTTTTATGCTGGACAATGTAATTTATCAATTGGTGAAAAAGAAAAAGCTAAATATTGTTTTCATCAGGTGGCTCAAAATATTAATGATCAAACGATAAAAGAGAAGGCTAATAGCTATTTAGAGCTATTAAAAGATATTCCTCTTGTTGTCCTTAATAAAGAGGAAGAAAAGGAAGAAAAGGAATAATAGTATGAATAAGATTAATCAAAGTAATGAACATAGTAGATTAGCTTCGCCTTTTGTTTCTGAAGAAGTAAAAAATGTTATTAAAAATACTACTAAGCAAGCAAATGCAATTAATAATATAAGTAATTATGTGACTACTCAACAACAGAAGGAGAATCAAAGTAAGTTTGATATACCACTTCTTAGAGCTCCTCATGAACAGGAGAGGAATGAGAAAAGAATTAATATTCAAGATGATCCACAATATAAAATGACGACATTTTCACTAGAAAATGATGAAGACAATACTAAGCCTTCCTTAGCAGAAGAAGAACCGAAGAATAATAAAAAAAAAGATGATCATCTTGACGTATCTGCACAACAAAATTCATCATTACCTACTTCCGGTCCCGATCATTTAGAAAATAAAAAATCCAACAAAGATTATGATTTTTTATTTTTACAATTATCTTACCAGCATGTTATACATGAAGATATTTTGAATAAAATTAAAGATCCAGAGAAATTTGATTATTACAGAGATAAATTACAAAAGCTATCTAATGGCATAGATGATTTAAAAGAACTTTTTAAATCTGGCTTCAATGAGCCTGATAAAACCAAAGGTGCTTTTGTTGATTACTGGATGGAAGTTTATAACCAAATAAAAGAAAAGAATTTCAAAAAAGAGTCTGAAGTTAAAAGTTTTTTAAATAATTGCAATATTCCTGATTCATTAATTCAACAGTTATTATTAGGAAATATTCACTCTAAAGCGGATATGGAAAAAGCCCTTGAAGATGTTTTCCCTTTCTTAAGCTTTCCTAGTGATTTTTCTAAGCTTTCATTAGATGAACTAGATAATTTATCTAAAAAATTGGATGGTTTTTTTGATGATTCTTTTAATTACCTACCAAATATTTCTTTAAGTGAAGATAAAATCAATAAAATTACTTCACATACTGATGAATTAAAGGCATTGATCAACAAAAAAGAAAGTGAATCAATAAAAAAACAATTAGCAGAAATAAGAGGTCTATTTAAAGAACTGACTATTTCACAAAGTTCCTTGGAGCTTGAAATTGCATCTAACTCTTTATCCGGTATGTCATTACTGACATTTCTGTTATCTAAGACACGTGAGTTGACGTTAAAGGTCATGTTACATCGTTCGGAAAGTGAACAGAAACTTTTTAATGAAATGCAAGAGGTGACTGAAAAATCACTTAAAGATAAAGTTGAAGAGCAAAAATCATTAATCAAAAAACAAGAAGAAATTCAGTTTTGGGCTGGTATTGGTTTAAAAATATTAGGCGGATTATTAACGCTTGTTGCAGGTGTTTCTTCTATTTTTACCGCTGGCTCTTCAATGGTATTAGTAGGAGTCGCAACAACCTTATTTGTTGCTGATGCTGGATTAACTATTGCTGATGAGGTGTATCAATCTATTCATAATAAATCTTTTATGGATGAGATTATGCAACCCATATCAGATGCGGTTATGGAAGCTATCGATAAGGTTAGTGATTTCTTAGTGAGTTTAGTTAATAGTTCTTTGGATGGACTCAAAGAATTAGGGCTAGATAAAAAAATCATCGAAGAGATGAAAAATTCAATACAAGACAAATTGAAAATGGCAACTAAAATACTTGTCACAGTCGTTTTATTTGTTGCCGCTACGGCATTGAGTTTTGTTATTGGGCCTGCCATGAAAGGTATTTCAGATGCGGTTAATAAAATATCGAATCAGCAAATTAGACAAATACTAAAAAAAGTGCTCAATGATGGACTTGAAGCGGTATTGGGGAAAATGATCAAAGATATCATTATTAAAGCGCTTGAAGAAGCACTGGAAAAAATTGATAAGCAGTTAGCTAAAGAGATTTCTAAAAAAGCAAGTATTATGTTGAATAGAACGGTGGTTGCTTCTAAGTTAACCAATTCAGCAGCAACAAATACTGTTAATATTTATGGTTCTGTTATCGCGTCAAAAATAATCCAGTCTATTGCCGGTAGTAAAAAATTAACTGCAGTTTTAGATATTATTCAAAAATTAATGGATAAGATAATGGAAACTTATCATGAGAATATTGATTCTATAACAGATATTTTAAAAAACCTCAGCGATAAATCTTCAGTAAGTAATAAATTAAAATCAGACATGATAAGAAATATATCTATTTAAATAAAAAATTAGTGAGGTATAAATATGAGTATGAAGATTAATAGTGATAATGTATCTAATCACTATCAAACTACAATCAATAATTCTGATGAAGGTGAAGGTATTATTGATAGAAATAAGTTATATAAAGAGGTAGAACCTAGCTTAAGTAAATTAACAGGAATAGAAAGAATTAATCTAAAGCCTGTTTTATCTGAACCAGAACATATAACCAAACCAGATCTTAAACAGATATTAGATTCATTAGAAGTAGATAATGATAATGATATTTACGATCATGCTAAAATAGAAAAAACGGGGATTTTTAATTTTGTTTCAGACGATATGATAAAATTAATAGATCTCATTGTTAAATATTTAGAAACAATGATAAAAAAATTTGAAGCATCCAGAGAAATGGGTGTGATGCTAATGAACATTGAATTGGATATAGCCGATAAAGTAAAAGATAATCTTAATAAAAAAGCCAATATTATGATTGGTTCTGCAATTACTAGTGCTGGAATTTCTATGGCTATACATGGTATGGGAGCCGCTTTTTCTATTAAAGGGATGGGGAAAGATCTTATTGGGCATTCCAATCCAACCATAGTGATGGGAAATACTATTTCATCCACCGCAGATCCATTAGCAAGGGTTGCAGACCAATCTATGCAATCTGAAAGTAGCACAATTGAGGGTGAACAAAAAGTATTAGATGCAAGAGGAAGTATTAATAATAATGTGATCAATAATAACAATGAGATACAGCGAGAAGTAACTGAAGTTATAAGAGCATTATTACAAGCAATAGAGGCGATAATTCATGCTCAGCAGGATGCAGCTTCTACGATTTCTTCAAATGTAAGAGCTTAATTTAAAAGATAAAATCATATTTTTTTATAAACTTTTATTAATATAAAAGGTTAAGATTATGTCTAATGATATTTCAGTTTATACTGAGGGGATTAACGATTTACCTCATTTAAATACTAGAGTAAATACTGATAATTATTTCGAAAACCTGCTAGAAGATGAGGATTTTTTATCTTGGGAACCTAATCGGGAATATCAAGATATGAATTATGATAATAATAGAAAGAATAAATTTATAGAGAAGTTACCTGATACAGATAAATATTATTATTTAGATGATGATTATAATAAAACCATTAATGATAAAAATAATTTTTTAAATCAATTTTCTAATGATCTAAATGATCTTAGAAAAAAAGATAATAGTTATGAGACTGATTCGTTAAGTGATCTTTTTAATAATGTTAAACAATCTATTGTTTCAGGCAAAGCGGATTATCTAGATGTATTAAAGGATATCTTTTCTAACTACATGAATTTTGTCAATGAACTAAGGCAAACCATATCTAATTTAAATAAATATCAGAAAGCAGGAAGTAAAGAAGGTACGGTGAATTTTGATTTTAAATCTTTTTTTAATGACTTATCTAACATTAGAGATAAATATAAAAATCCAACAGGTACTGTCGACGATCCTTTTGTTTTTAAATCTCGTTTGTTTTTTCAACATCAAAAGGATGGGACATATTTACGCACCATTGATGGCCAAGAAGTTCATTATAGCGATCTACAACAGGTAAATAATGCTGCAGATGCGTTAGAAAAACTATTAAAAGGTATAAATGGAATAAGTGTATCAATACAAAGGCGTGGGGGGGAGCCTGATGTTGACATTGATTGTCGAGGTAGAATTGATTGTACTGACCTAGAAAAATTGCTAAATGATCTATCTAAGAAGGTATCTAACACGGATGATATTAATCAAACAGAATTTGAGTTATTCAGAAAAACCATCGACGCATTAGATAAGAAAATTAACACTAATTTAGATGAACTTTCCAAAAAATACAGTACAGCAAATAGTAATTATGATAATTTTGTTAAGATTGTCAGTAGTACAATGAACACTTTATTAGAAATGGCAAAAGGATTTTTACGTTTCTGATATTTTATTAATAGATTATTTTTTGCATATAATATGGATTTATGAATATTGAAAAATAAGCGCTATTATTTTTTAATAGCGCTTTTACTTATAATTGACTGGGCTGATTAGAATTTATATTCAGCGCCTAGCCAATAATTACGCCCATTCTCGATATAACCTTGTGTATATTGATAAGATTTATCAAAAAGATTATTAATGGAAGCATTAACTGAAATACCATATCCAACATCATAATCTAACCGTAGATCGGTTTTTGTATAGCCAGCCAGTTTATTATTCTCATCTATACGGTTATAAGTCCAACTTTGTGCTTCTTCTATAATAGTAAAGCGCACTTGTTCAACAGGAATAAAGGTTAACCACATATAGGCTTTATGTTTTGGTAAACCTTCAATATGGTCAACTTGCTTTGGATCACTATGGATATAGCTATAATTTAGGCCAAATTCTAGCCAATCGGTCATTTTCCCTTTAGTACCAATATCCAAGCCTAGATAATCAACACGTCCACTGTTTTGGTTTTGAAATAGCGCTTCACCGTGGCGATAAAGCGTATGAGCCATAATGGCATCACTTACACGATTGTAATATAGGCTAGTTTGGTAGCCCCATTTCTCATTGAGATAACCTTCGTAGGTCATATCAAAGGATAATGCGCGTTCTGGATCTAAATTGGGGTTAATAATCCCTCTTGATCCATCTTTGGGTTTTTCGGTGGTATAGCGCTCTTTTTGGGTAGGGAAGCGACTGCGATCAGAGATTGTAAAACGTATATTATCGTCATTGGCTAATGAATATTTAGCCATGATTTCCCAGTTAATGGCATTTTGTTTGTTGTTATCAGCCTTTTTATCTGTATCGATACTTTTGCGCCAGTCGTAACTTATGGCGCCAACGACATCAAGATCGTTACTCACTACCCATTGATATTCTGTGGCTAATGACCAAGTTCTATCTTTAAAACGTACCCAATCACCGTTTTTTTCTTTTTGGGCACGGTGAACGTCATCTTTCCAATGTACTGCAAAAGAGAGTAGATCACTTTCATTCGTATCGATACCGAATTGTAATGCAGCGCCTGTGCTGTGATCATCATAATGGCTATAATCGACCCTATTACCTTTTTTAGGATACATATAAAGAGTATTTTCAAACTTATCATGATAAGCACGACTTTGTAGATTTATGCTATCCGTAAGTTGTGTCACACCACTATAGTAGTAACTCTCTTTATTATAATCTGGCCATGCCCAATATTTATATCGACCTTTGGCATTAGGATCACTATTCGGTGGACTATTTTTATTACCATCTTGTTTTACATAGGTGAGGGTATATTCGTCAGAAGCGCGTGGTGTCCAACCCACTTTGATCATTCCTCGTTTATCATCTGTTGCTGAATGACTACGACGTCCATGTGTCCCCACTGTGTTATTATTTTCATCTGCATTAGGTATGGGGGTAAAACGTTGCTGGAGTTGACTGCCACTAATTTGGATAAAACCATATTCAGTACGTGCTCCTAAACGAGCACTCATGTTATGAGCATAATCAGCACCACGAGCAAAACCTTGCGAATAAGCAATATGACCTTCTAATGGTTTGCGAGGCGTTGCGGTGGTGATATTAATTGCACCTCCCATCAGATTAGGGCCTTGCAGTAATGAGGTATAACCTTTGTTAACTTCGATACTGGCGAGATCGTTAGTGGTAAAACGCGCTAAGTCGAGATTGCCATCATAAGGCACATAGGTTGGAATACCGTCAAAGAACACCGGAACTTGGCGACTATCAAAACCACGTACTTTAAGGGTATATTCGTTACGATTACCTGATTTTTGCATCACAATACCAGGTAATGTTGCCAGTGCTTGTGCCGCATTGACTTTATTTTGTTCGAGCATTTGTTGTTGTGTTAATACATCGGGATTTGCCGCAATGGGACTGCTCCAAACGGTTAATACATCAGGGATTGATTGCTGGTAAGTTGTCTGGGCTATTACACTGCAAGGCAGTAGAACAAGGAATAAACAGCATAGAGGTGTTAGTTTCATTATTTTAATCTCAATATATAATTATTTATATAACGATAGACGCAAGTTAAAGTTACAAAGTGAGTGCTTACCTAATGTAGGCACTCATCTTTATCAGTCAATAAACTAATATTTTTATCTGTGTTTTGATTTAATTTTTAGGGTAAAGGCGAACTTTGATATCACTAGGTGGTGCGTAATAAGGTGCTGATGTCACCATTAAGCCGATCCCTGTTTGGGCATATTTTTCAATAGTATTTAGATTAATTCCCCCAGCGACAGAAAGATGACAGCGTGGGGCAATCTGCGGAGCCTCTTGTTGTAGTAAGGTAATATCTTCAATAGAAAATTTATCCAGTTGTAAGATATCTGGCTGCGCTTTTAACGCTTCTCTTGCTTGTTGTAAGTTATCTGCTTCCACAACAATGCATTTTTCAGGTGCTGCTTGGCGTAACTGTGTAACCTGTTGTAACCAATTATCTGGCTCGGATAAAAAATGACGATGGTTAGCAAAGAGTAAAATAGTTTCAGAACAGCCTTGGCGATGAATAATACCACCACCCGCAAGTACCGCTTGAGTGGCCAGTAATTTTGTATTAGGGATATTTTTACGTGTACAGGCAATTTGCCCTTTAGGTTGGTAGCGATGATAGATTTCGAGCATTTTTGCCATATAGTCACTCACACCACAACTCCATTCCAGCACGTTTTGCACCACTTTCCAGCCTTGGTGTAGTGCATCTGCTCGACCTTCTGCACTAATTAAACAATCACCTTGCTTGGCAAAATCACCTTCTTGTAGATGTGCGGTGACAGTCAGTCCTAATTTTTCTAATAAACGGCAGCCTAGGGTGATTCCACTGACGCAGCCGGCTTCACGACATGTAAAAGTTATTGTGCCTAATTGATGGTTAATATTGAGTGCGCGACAAGTCAAATCGCCATATTGAATATCTTCCAGCAATAAATTATCAAGAAAAGCATCGGGATAATAAATCATAAGGTTAGCTCGCTTTCAGGAACGACATCCCAAGAAACCATCGCCCAATCACGCGTTGGCGATATAAGGGCCACATCATTTTTCATACTTTCATGATAATAAGTGGTTAAGTGTGCAATTTCATTTTCGTTTAAAGGCCCTACAGAGAAGTTAATACTGTCAATAAACTGCTCAAGGCTATTAAAATTATTTTGGTAATTACGGCTACGGATATAATCTACTTTAGGGTGGATCCCCATTTGGTTAAGGATATTGACTGCGTAAATATAGGTCGGCAATGTGGGAACATTGCGACCTAATAAACGAAGAATACGTTGATCAACAAAAGTGGGTGATACGGTGTGAGTGGTATAAACCCGTAATTTAGCTTGGCGATTTAGTTTTAACAGCGCAGCTTTTAAATCCATCACCAATGTGGAGCGTGAAGCCACCGCAATATCACAAGGTGGAAGCGCATCCCAATTATCTTCCCATGAATAATGAAGAAAATCAGCATGATGAATACCCGCTTGTGCGGCTCTACGTTTGGCAACGGTTAGCATGCCGGTACTATAATCTATCCCGATTATTTTTTTAAACTTGTCAGCAACATGAATACTAATAGAGCCAGGTCCACAGCCGACATCCAATAGTGTTTCAGCATCGGAAAAATCCATCATTTCACGAAACTTGATCAAATAGGGATCGTTTGGATTAGCACAGTTTTCTGCCATTTTTTCAGCGCGTTTATCCCAATGTTCAGGCTCTTTTTTGGTTCTTTGTGCCTGTTGCATATGGTTTTTATAAAGCTCAGCAAAATCAGTGGTTTCAATGGTGTTCATATTCTTGCCTATATGGATTGTTATTATCAGGGTAGGCGTAAAAGTGCGCCTGAATATCGGTGGGTTTCACATTATAAAGCTGAGCTAAATGTTCGGGGGTGAGTAAAAGCTCAGGTTTATCTTGTAAAACGTGGCGATGAGGGGTGAGTAAAATCACCTCATCTGCCAGTAAAGCGGCATGTTGTGGATGATGTGTAGACATAAACACACTTATACCCAAGGCTTTTAGTGTCTTAATTTGGTTAATTAGCTTGATTTGGTTACCAAAATCAAGGCTGGCAGCGGGTTCATCCATAATCAGTAATTTAGGTTGTTGCACCAAAGCCCGTGCAATCAATACCAACTGTTTTTCACCACCACTTAACGTATCAAAAGTGCGGTGAGCAAGATGCGAAAGAGAGAGCATTTCTAAGGTTTCCATTGCCATTGCTTTATCTTGTGAGCTAGGCATCGAGAAAAAAGAGATATGTGCTCCACGCCCCATAATCACCATATCAATCACTTTAAAAGAGAAAGGGAGGTGGGTTGCTTGAGGAACATAGGCAATCACTTTGGCTAAATCAGTTGGTGACCACTTACTTATTTCTTTGCCTTCAATGATAATATGACCTGCAAGACTGGGTAACAAACCAAGTAAGGTACGCATCAACGTGGTTTTACCACAGCCATTTGCGCCTAATAAACAGACAATTTGCCCTTGTTTAATATGAAAAGAGAGGTTTTGGATCAAGGGTGTTGTTTTATAGCCAATTGTGAGTTGTTTTGCTGCAGTGATGATCATCTATCCCGCCTTGTTTTGAGTAATAACATCAGAAAGAAAGGCGCACCAATAGCCGAGGTTAAAATGCCTAAAGGCAACTCAATATTAGCAATAGTTCGTGCTAGTGTATCCGTTATTAATAACATTGTTGCGCCCACAAGTAAGGAAATAGGCAGTTGATAACCGAAGTTAGCACCAACTAACAATCTTGCGATATGCGGAACAATTAAACCTAACCAGCCAATAATACCCGCAATAGAAACTGCACTCGCGGTGATTAATGTGGCCGATAAAATAAAGATAAGTCTGGTAATTTCTACATTAAGGCCTAAGGAGCGCGCTTCTTCATCAGAAAGGCTGAGAATATTCATTCGCCAGCGTAATAAAATCAGTGGAATAAACCCGAGTAGCATTAAAGGTGCAACAGAGAGTAAATCAGGCGCCGTGATAGTTGATAGCCCTCCTAATAGCCAAAAAGTGATGGAAGGTAGCTGAGTATAAGGATCAGCTAAAATTTTCATTAATGAAATAGCTGAGCCACATAAGGCGCTAATCGCAATACCGACTAAAACGAGAGAAAGGACCGGATCCTGTTGTTTCGCCAATTTGGCAATAAAATAGACTAAAGCAACAGTGATAAGTCCTCCGACAAAAGCAAAAAGCTGAATTGACAACATGGAGTGACCAAGAAAAATACCCAATACAGCACCGACTCCAGCCCCTGATGACACTCCGAGAATATCAGGTGATACTAGTGGGTTACGGAACATACCTTGATAAGCCGCCCCCGCAATAGCAAGTCCACCTCCAATTAAAATGGCAGCAAGTACTCGAGGCAAGCGTATTTGCCAGAACACAGTTGCTGTTCGACTCTCTTCAATATGCCCGGTTAATTTGCTACTGACGACTGTCCACAGTTCATTGACTGTAAGTGAATACTTACCACTAGTGATAGCAATAACTACAGCCGCTGAGAATAACAGCAACAACAGAGTGATACGTGCTGATTGGCTCATGAAGACCTCATCAACAGCTGGCATTGCTCAGCACTTAACGATGTATGGTAAAAATAAGCAAAGTAATTTTGCAGATCTTGCGTGGCTTGTTCTGCTATTCGATGGTCAAAATGGCTCTGTAAGCGACGCATTCCCATTAAACGGTTGATACCAGGAGGACCATCTAACCAGCCAAATGGTAAGCCTTTAAATAATAACACTTTATTATTTTTAACAGCTTGGATATTTTTCCATATAGAGTCTTGCCTGATTTGTTGATAGGCATTTTCATCTTGTGTGATGATAACTTCAGGGTTCCACATAAGGAGCTGTTCAGGGGAAACATCAGTAAGACCGGTAAAACCAGCAATATCAGCGACATTTTCGAACCCTAATAGTTCAATAGCTTCAGTATGAATAGATCCTGTTGAGCCCGTTTGTAAGCCTTTTGCACCACGTGCAAGGTAAAAACGAGGTCTTATTTTTAGAGTAGAAGCAAACAAGGTCGCATCACTAAGATACTGCTCTGCAATAAGTGCTAATGTTTCTGCTTTTTCTGTCACACCTAATAAAGCCCCCGTTTGGCGTAACTGAGTTGGGCTGTCTTTTAAGCTGCCGTCAATTAACACATAAGGTACACCTGTTTGCGTACTAACACGTTTAGCTAATGAACGATAGGTTTCATCAACATTACCACTATCAATAATGATATCTGGCTCTAGTGCCATTAATGTTTCTAAGGAGAGTGTACTACCACGGCCAGACAGACGGCCTAAATGGGGCAATTTACGCAACTTGTCAGCAAATAAGCTACTTTTTCCTAGATTAAGCGAGGAGAAACCTAATAATTTTTCTGGTACTAAAGCCAACAACAGTTGGTCGGTTGGGGGGCCTGCGCTAATAACGCGATGAATATTTTCTGGTGTAGGAAGCACACCAAATTGAGCGGCGATACGTGAAGTGATTGCCGCTCTTGCACAACGTGGCAGTGCTGATAATGCTGCAAGCGTCGCTAAATAACTCAGAAATTGTCGTCTGTGGATAGCCATAGGTTCACACTGTAGTGTTGTTTTATATTAATAATCGTTATTTCATAAATTATATAACGATGCATACTATATTTCCTTTGGCTTAAGTCAAGGGAGAGGCATTCAAAATTAAATCTAAGAAGACATCCGATAAACTTTATTCGAAATAGTGTATAACCTAAGGATATAATCAGGTTTGTTAAATAAACCTCAAGTGCGTATTAATACTGATATTTTGGATAGTTACGATATAAAATGAAAAAAAAACGCCCCTCATTACAGGATGTTGCCGACCGTGTTGGTGTCACAAAAATGACAGTTAGTCGTTTTTTGCGTAATCCAGAACAAGTTTCCGAAGCATTACGAGTCAAAATCGCTCGTGAATTAGACAGCCTGAATTATATTCCTAATCGTGCACCTGATATTTTGTCGAATGCGACCAGCCATGCGATTGGCGTATTATTGCCTTCTCTTACTAACCAAGTGTTTGCACAAGTTATTCGTGGTATTGAATCTGTGACGGATAAATATGGTTATCAAACCATGTTGGCGCACTATGGCTATCAAGCAGAAAAAGAAGAAGAGCGTCTTATTTCTCTGCTTTCTTATAATATTGATGGCTTGATCTTAGCGGAAAGAACACACACACCCAAAACGGTCAAAATGCTGGAAACGGCGGGTATTCCGGTGGTGGAAATTATGGATAGTGTTTCACCTTGTTTTGATTCGGCGGTAGGGTTAGACAATATTGAAGCCTCGCGAAAAATGGTCAGCGAAATGATCCACCGTGGTTGTAAACGAATTATCTATCTTGGGGCAAGACAAGATGAGCGAACATTAATGCGTTTACAAGGATATGAACAAGCGATGCAAGAAGCAGGCTTACCCATAGGTCATGTGATGACACCTAAAAGCTCTTCTTATTCGTTAGGTACAGAACTTTTACATGAGGCACGCAAGCAATATCCTGACTTAGATGGGCTCTATTGCACCAATGATGATATTGCGATAGGGGCTATTTTCGAATGTCAGCGTATGGGGATTGCGGTACCTGAGCAAATTGCTATTTCCGGCTTCCACGGTCATGATGTGGGACAAGTCATGACTCCACGGTTAGCCAGTATTTTTACGCCACGTGATGAAATGGGACAACAAGCGGCGGATTTATTACTAAAAAGAATGAAGGGTAAAATTGCTCGTGGGCAAGTGATTGATGTGGGATTCCGTATCATCACCGGTGAAAGTATTTAGTTATTCATTTGATTATTAAATTATTTTTTTTCTTTGGTAGGGTTTTTTTATTGACCCTATTTGGGATTATAGAGTGATATATCCTGACGTTTTTTTGCTTTGTAAAAATCAGTCGTTAACTTATCAATTACTTATGATTTTGTTGTAACTTTGTTGTTTTTCCACAATCTATTTGCGAGACGCTTCACACTTTCATTTCATAGTTTGTTTTGTAGGTTGTTTTTATCTTTCTGGATCGAGTAATGTTACCCGTAACAGTTACGGGTAACATTACAAAAAAGTTAATAACTGCCTAAAGGAGCAATATATGAAAGATACCCAATCCCTACACCATGTCTTTATCTTAATGGGGGTATCAGGCAGCGGTAAATCAGCGGTTGCAAATGGTGTAGCACAACGTATCGGTGCGGCATTTTTAGATGGCGATTTCCTTCATCCTCGTGCAAACATCACTAAAATGGCTTCAGGTCATGCTTTAAATGATGAAGATCGCAAACCTTGGTTACACGCTCTCAATGATGCTGCTTTTGCAATGCAAAGAACCAATAAAGTGTCATTAATCGTTTGTTCCGCATTAAAAAAACAGTATCGCGATATGTTAAGAGAAGGTAATCACTGCTTACATTTCCTCTATTTAAAAGGGGATTACGCGCTAATTGAAAGTCGTTTAAAAGAGCGTAAAGGTCACTTCTTTAAACCACAGATGTTGATTACTCAATTTGAAACATTAGAAGAGCCAACGAATAACGAACCTGATGTTTATGAAATAGATATTTCGCCATCTCTTGATAACGTGATTGAAAATGTCATCAACACTATAGAATCTGTTACTAAACCTATTACTGAGGAGAGTGCGGTATGAGTACATTAACACTGGTGCTAACTGCGGTTGGCTCCGTCCTATTATTGCTCTTCTTTGTAATGTATGCGCGTTTACACGCCTTTATTGCGTTAATGATTGTTGCTATTGGTGCAGGTATTTTCTCTGGCATGCCGTTAGAAAAAATCACGCAAACCATGCAAAACGGAATGGGGGGAACACTGGGTTTTCTCTCCATCGTGGTCGCCTTGGGGGCAATGTTTGGTAAAATTCTGCATGAAACGGGGGCATTAGACCAAATTGCGGTACGGCTACTTAAATCCTTTGGTGAAAAACGGGCTAACTATGCACTGGGTATTGCGGGTTTAGTTTGCGCATTACCTCTGTTTTTCGATGTTGCGGTGGTTTTACTGATCGGGGTGGTATTTGCTGTTGCCCGTCGTACGGGGGGTAATGTTGTTAAAATGGCGATCCCTCTCTTTGCCGGTGTTGCAGGGGCCGCCGCTTTCTTATTACCGGGGCCAACGCCTATGTTGCTTGCTGACCAGATGAATGCTGATTTTGGTTGGATGATCTTAATTGGTTTATGTGCAGCCATTCCAGGTATGTTATTAGCGGGGCCTATTTTTGGTAACTTTATTAGCCGTTATGTGACCTTAGAATTACCGAAAGATTTTGATGAGCCAAGCTTAGGACAAAGTAAAATGCCTTCTTTTGGCTTCAGTCTTGCATTGGTCTTATTACCATTAGTCTTGGTTGGATGTAAAACCATTGGTGCGCGTTTTGTTGAGCCTGACTCTCAGCTATTCAATATTCTTGAGTTTATTGGTCACCCCTTTATTGCCATCCTTGTGGCGTGTTTAGTGGCTATTTATGGCTTGGCTATTCGCCGTGGAATGAGCAAAGAAAAAGTCATGGAAGTATGCTCTGCGGCTATTCAACCTGCGGGGATCATCTTATTAGTCACGGGTGCTGGTGGCGTATTTAAACAGGTGCTGGTGGATTCAGGTGTGGGGCCAGCATTAGGGAATGCATTAATTGGTGCCGGTATGCCGATTGCTGTGGCTTGTTTTATTCTTGCAGGTGCTGTACGTGTTATTCAAGGCTCTGCGACTGTGGCTTGTTTAACTGCGGTTGGTTTAGTGTTACCGGTGATCAGTGAATTAGGTTATAGCGGTGCACAAATGGCGGCGTTATCGGTTTGTATTGCCGGTGGCTCTATTATTTTAAGCCATGTTAATGACTCTGGCTTCTGGTTATACGGTAAATTTACTGGTGCGACAGAAGGACAAACCTTAAAAACATGGTCATTAATGGAAACCATTTTAGGTACTACAGGCGCAGTGGTTGGAATGATTTTCTTTGCATTTTTATAAAAATGAGCTGTTCCTTTTTAACAAATGGCGCATCAATAGGTGCGCCATTTTTCATTGCTATAAATCACCATTAAATCTGATAGAAAATAGTTAACAACTGATTAATCTACAGGTCTTATTGTTTTGTGAACATGGTGAGGCTGATATTTTTATGGGTGATTATAATTCACTGTTTAAACAGCATACGGAGTGTAATATTCATACTATTACACTTATTCGTGATTCCATTTTGGCATCTAGTCAGAAATTACAAGAAAAGCTAGCATTGCTGGAAGAAATGGAACATCTCTTTAATGATATGCTTATCAATGCAGAATCATTAGTGGTCTTTTTTAATGAAATTGATGAGCATTTTACTCATAGTAATGAAGAAATTGAGAATTTTGCTAAATGGCTAAATAAAATAAAAGATAGCGCTAATAATATTGATAAACTGTCAAATCAAGCCAATATATTATCAATTAATTCAGCAATAGAGGCAGGACATATAGGTCATGCAGGTGCAGGATTTTCTGTATTAGCACAAGAGATGAAAAGCCTTTCACAAAAGATCCAAAATCAGGCCTCAGAAATAGCGTCTATCAACAATAATGTAAGTGCCCGCTTTACACCAATAAAACAAAATACTCAGAAAAATCAAGAACAACTGAAGCAAATAAAAAATCTTGTTACGGAAGGTCATGCTAATTTATCTGCGCTTGCTCAACAAGCCAATGATTTAAAAAATATCTTTCAGTTTATGTCGATACAACAATTTTTTAATACTGTGAAAATAGATCATGTTTTATGGAAAGAAGCGATTTATATTCACTTATTAAATAATGATGATGAAAATTGTGTTAATCAGCATACTGAATGTCGTTTAGGAAAATGGTACTACCAAGGTGAAGGACGCAAATTTGCCGGTAGTGAAGCTTTTCGTCGTTTAGAAGAGCCTCATAAATTGGTTCATCAAAGTGGGCGTCTTGCATTGGCGGCGAATATGGCCGGTGATCAGGATGCGGTAGTGAAGTATATTCAGCAAATGGAACAAGCGAGTGTTGATGTCATTAAATATATTGATGCTTTACATAATTAATAATGCGATGACAGAGAGTCTACATAACGAGAAAGGAGCTGAGGCTCCTTTTCGTTATAATAATATCTAACTTTTATTAATCAGCGCTGATAATTGGCTATAGAGAGTATTCGCACTACTTTCATACCCTTCACGAGAAAGATGGACACCATCCGGCCTTGCAAGATCATAAATAGACCATGCTTTAATTGAGCACTCTCCTCCCATATAATCGCGCCAATCCCAGAATAATGTACGCTCTTGTTGAGCGACTTCCTTTTGGATACGAATAATATCGGTTAACCATTGGGGTTGCTGAGAGCGACAATCTGATGCGTCTTTATTCTTAATAGAATCCGACGGACCAATTAATAAAATGGCACTATTCGGGGCTTGCTGGCGGATTTGACGAATTTTTTCAACAAGCAGTTGTCGGTAAGCCACTAAATCAAACGTATCATTAAAGGCTTCATTAGTGCCATAAGCTAAAATCACCATATCGGGATGTAATTGGCCTAATGTTTTACTCCACTGTGCTCCCCATTTATCCATCATATTAATGGTTGCGCCGTTAATACCTAATGCGGATAACATCACCCCTGGCTTTTGGTTGCTGATTAACCAACCGCCTAATTTAATCGGTTGGTTTTTACTAATCGTAATATTGATTGGGAAGGTGATCGTTGTGGGTTTAGAAAATTGCCATTCACCTTGTGTCTGTGAAAGTGAAAGCGTTTTACTGCCAGCGGATTGTAAATGGATTTGTGAAGCCGTAGGCGCCTTATATAACGCTTGTAATTGGTAACGCTGACCTGTTGTCGGATTTTCATTTAGTTGCAATGCTGACCATTTCGCGACTGGCTCAGCGATAAATCCCCCTAAGGGAAAATCAGGATCGCTTTCTTTGCGACTGGAAAGTAAATCCCACGCTTTTTTACTGCTTTGATATTGGATATTGGCAATACGTTGACCCGCAATAGCGGTGGGGGGAATAAAACCTATACCACCATTGCCATAATCAGCTTGAAAACGTTCACGTAGTTTACCACTGAAAAAATCCGCAGCGGTATGTGAATCACCCAACTGTACGATATGTACCCTTTGGCGCCGTTGCTTTAACTTTTGCGCAAAAGCGACAAAGTTGGGATCGTGGTAGTTGTAGAGTTGTCTTGAACCATCTGCAGGTAACACGCTAGGTGTTGATAGCGTAAGAGATTTATCTTTCTCTTGGTTACAAGCGACTAACAGCGAAACCAAAGCCAGTATAATAGAACGACTGACTAAGGTTCGAGGTTTAAGGATGTGCGTTAATTGTTTCATTTGGCGTGACCATATTTTTGTCTGTTACATCATCTGGCACATCATCAACTTTTTGCAGATGGATACGCGAGAATACCTGCTGAGCAATGATTTGTTGCCCTTTTAAACTAAAGTGAATACCGTCGCCTGCTCTTAGTTTCACGCGGCTGCTACCATCACCGATATAATCAGAATAAATATCTTTTTCATATTTAAACATATCATTGACAGAAAGGTAAATTTCTCCCGTTTTTTCTGCTTCTTCCCGGTAAAGTTGATTTAGATAAGCCATACCTTGAGATAATTTTTGCTTACGCATATTCGGAGGGCCAATCCAAATCACGCTCACATTATGTTGGCGTGCATTATCGATAATGCTGGCAATACGAGCGCGATATAAGGCGCCCCACGCTTCACTGGCAAATTTTAAATAACGTCCGCCACCATCTGGGGGCATGTCCCAAGGATCATTAGGCCCTAAAAAAACAACCAGTAACTTAATGGAATCATCGCTAGCTAACCGATTAGCAATAGTTTGAGGCCAATTAAAAAACTTAGGATAGGCTAATCCTGTGCTCTGTTTGCTCAAATCAATACTGCTTATATTATAATCTGTTTGCAATTGACGTTTTAATAAGGGGGCAACGCCTTGCATCATTGAATCTCCAGCAAACAGCACTTTGTCTTTGGGAGATAATATGACATCTGTTTTTTGCACAATAGGTTTTTGGGCTTCAGCAGCGGCTTTTGTCAGATCAATAGTTGATGTATTTGCTAATGTACCTTGTGCATATTGACGTTGTAGGAGTTGTGGAAACTGTTGTGTTAATTGCGAAGCGGGGCGAGTATAGCCATTGATAAAATGTAGCCCTACTGCAAATCCTTCTGGAAAGGCGGTTTGTTCTTGACGAGGCGTTATTGGTTTGGCCTGATTATCCGGGTGATTAACTCGCAAATAATCACTATAGCTTGTTACTGCGACAAATACGCCATCTCGCAACTGACCTCCCACTTGCCAAGCATAATATTGTGATAAACCCGACCAAGGGGCTGGGCGATGGTATTGTTGTTGCCAAAAGCGCTCTAATGATGTTTGGTTTAGCCAAATAAGAAATAGTGTGCTGAAGAGCACCATTAAAGCCACTTTTACGGTTTTTTTTAAATTTGAACTGAAATCAAAAGCTGGCATAAATAAATCCCGGAACCCCATCAGGAGACAACATAAATATAATTGTAAGGATCAACGCTAATGGTAGTGGATAAACATACCAAGGCACTCTTTTCTCAAGTCGCGCAATAATTGCCCTTAAAGTGACAAAACAAGGATACAGTAAGAACAGCCCCCAGAACATAAACAGGGTTAGCCCTTCGGCTTGTAGCGACTGCCAAGCACCTGCACTAAAGAGTTGTTGGATTAATATCCAAGCATCATTGACGGTTTGGCTGCGAAAAAAGATCCACGCAAAGCACACAAAATGGAAGGTAATTATCCAAGATAACAACATTTTTAATGATGCTAGCATGCTATTGGCGTCATGTTTGGCGGCGGGGAAAAGGCGGTGTTTGATATTTAATATCACCACACCAATACCATGAATGGCTCCCCAGATAATAAACGTCATAGCTGCGCCATGCCATAAACCAGAGATAACCATCGCGGCAAAGGCATTCACATTTTGTCGAATAACGCCCTTACGATTTCCCCCCAAAGGGATATAAACATAATCGCGAATAAACGTTGATAAACTTATATGCCAACGGCGCCAAAAATCAGCAAGATTGATGGCTAAATAAGGTGCATTAAAGTTACGAGGGACAACAAAACCCAGTAATAGCGCAATACCTGTCACTAAATTGGTATAACCCGAGAAGTTAAAATAGATATGCCATGCATAAGCATAGGTCGCCACCAGTACTTGTCCGCTAGTGGCTAAATCAGGGGCATTAAAAATAGGATCGACATAATTTGTCGACAACCAACCACTTAACCAAAAGAGCTTAGCGATTGCTAATACAATCAGCATGATAGCCCCTTTATAGTCGATAATTTTACGGGTTGGTGCTTGAATTTGTGGTAAAAATTGTTTGGCACGATTAATCGGTCCCGCCACAATGCTTGGGAAAAAGCATAAGTAGAGCACGACATCAAGAAAAGGGGCTTTAGGGATCTCTTTGCGACACACTGAAACGACATAGCTAACAGAGTGGAAGATATAAAACGATAACCCTAATGGTGCCAGTAGTTCAATAATTGGTAATTCAACACTTAATCCCCACTGTGAGAATAGTTGTGTCAATGATTCTTGGAAAAATGAGTAATATTTAAAGGCAGTAAAATAGAGGGCAACTAACAGCCCCAGTAACCAATAAATCACTTTCGTTGAGGTATAGCGGGTGAGTATATTGGCTAATGAGTAAATCAAAAGCGTATAGCTTAATAAGATAACAGCAGGACGGTAGTCGACATAGAATAGAAAAGCATAACTTACTATGATGAGTAAGATATTTTGGATCTTAACCTGCTTTTGGAAGAGCCAATAGATAATAAAAAAGCTCGTAAAGGCTCCGAGAAACTCGAATGAAAAAAAATTCATAAATGGCTCTAAGGGTGTGATTTAACAGTCATACCAAATGTGTTACTCCCTATATTATGAATTATTAGCTTGCTTTCAATCAAAAGATTATCTTGTGATAAATAAAAGCCACTTTTCAGATAAATGAAAAGTGGCTTTTGTTTGCTATGAATAGCTATTTAGGACTAACTTTCTCGTTTCGACTGTAACTGAACTTGCGTGATCAGCTTCTTATTTGAGTCGAACATTTCGGTCAGATAATCATTGTAACTTGAACCTAATTCTGAATAGCCTTTCAAGTCGGTGATTAACTGGCGTGGATCGAGTTGCTGTTGCGTCATTCTTTGCTGTGCTCTTGATGAGCGCAGTGAATTATAGGCGCGGTGCGTATTGAGATTACGCATATAAGCAATCACTGAGCCTTCAATATCCGGGTAGGCTGCATAGCCTTTGGTTTTCCCAGGGACATTATTGCAAGACCGGTTACCACATCGCATACCGAATAAGTTATTGTTTTGCTGTGCCAATTTTGATGTTCCCCAACCTGATTCTGTTGCGGCTTGCGTTGCGACAAAATGAGTCGGAATAATATCAACGCGAGCCAGTAACGAATCCCAATTCACTTTTTTGGGGCTGGTACATGTTACGCCATAGTATTGACAGATTTCACGCAGTTTTTTCAAATCTGCGCTGCCCCAGTGTTGGGCTTTACGTTGAGCGGTTAACCACTCACGATCTCTCAATATCTTATTATTAATGTTATCAATAATAGGAACTATGACATTTAAAAACGCTTTCTTACGCTGAGTTCCCGAGGGATATTTTTTCAAATCTGGCAACGAGGTTGTCGTGCTTTTGAATGTATCCGCCTGCAGCATTCGGGAACTGCCGGTACTGGTAGAGGCAAAACTCACACCAGTAAAGAGTAGTGAAATCAAGAAAGCGAAGACGGCACTTGTCCTCATCAATTGAGAGGGCATTGCTTCTCCTCGTTTAACTGGATAAAAATCGAACGAATACTAGCAAATTACTTTTTCTATAGCTACAAAATATCGCCTTACATTAGGATAACTACGAGTGCATTGTTAATAAAATGTATCTTATTTACTGGAACGCCTCGTTTTATAATCGCTTTTTTCTTTTAACAAAAAATGTGATTTTTGATTATTATTCAGTTATTCTTATATAAATTAATGCTATTTAACTCAAATTTATCATAAATTAGCGTTTTTAATATGTCATTTTTGTTCAATGTTTAGTCATTTTTTGTTGTTTTTGGTCGAGTTTTTTGATCAATTTGGCGAGCTTTTTCTGCTAAATCAGCAAAATCCGCTTCTTTCCAATAAGTTTTAGGGACGGGTAAATTTGCCATCTGTTTAGTAGGCCAAAGCTGAAATTCTGCTAATTGTTTTAAAGAATAGCCTGCGTAAACATCGGGTAATGTCAGGTAATGAGGTGGAGTTGTCTCCCCAAAAGGCAATACCGGATAGCGTTTGTCAGCAAGATGATAATCACGCTTTAATACTAAAAATTTATCGGGTACCCGCTCTTGGCTATTCCACCATTGACCATCAATTAAATCAAACCACTGCTGGGTGGCCTGACGAGGTTGCGCCTCTAGTTGAGCGAGTGCTGAGGGAATAATACGCTGCATTGATTGGTTATAGTGCTCAAGGTTTGTAGCATCACCATTGAGGATCAGGGTAAGTGATAAGCGCGCCCCCATTAGGTTAGAGTAGAGATCTTCTGGTGAGAATGCGGAGATCCCTTCTGAAAATCCCGCTACAGAGCGATAACCGTACCACTGTGCAATCTCATGCCATACGGCAAGGCGATAAGCTAAACGCGCGGCAAGATAAGCACTTAAGGTATAACGTTGTCGATCACTACTAGGAGGAGTAAAGCGGTTAAAGTGAATTTTACGCTGTGCTAATTCGTCACTGAGTGTTAGCGTCCACTCTTGGCCTAATTTGGGATAGATATGGCTAAAGAGATAATAAGTATAATCTGCGGTATCACGAATATGGGCGATATCAAGAAAGCCCCCTTTATGTGAATAGACTATGCCCGACTTTTCACTGCCTATGCCTAATACTGCGGCAGTTCCCAGCCAAAAGTTATCGTTATAGCGATGATCACCTAAAGTAGAAGCTTCAACAATATTATCGATACGATAAAAAGGAATAGGTATTCCCCATGCTTTGACTTTTAAATTATAGCCAAAAGCACAGCAAGGCCTTAATCCATTAGGTGCATCAAGTGCGGGGGGCGTTTGCCAAACTTGTGAGGCTTCTTCTTGAGTTTCACTTTCCAGATGAGCGGCAATGGTTTCAGACACAGATGAGGTAGTGCATCCTGAAATGATCAATATGAAGATGATATTAAAAATAGCCAAACGCGTTAACATCAAAATGCCTCACCCACTTGGAAATAAAATCCGGTGCTCTCTTTACCGACACCAAAATCGAGGCGTACATTCATGCGTGGTTTAAATTCAAAACGATAACCAATACCAACACTGGGTAGCCAATGTCCTTTACCGAGATCACGTGCTTGATTACTCAATGTGCCACCTCCGGCCCATAATGCAATACCATGACGCCAACTAAGTTTTTGCCGATACTCTATCTGACTAGAAAAAACATGATTATCTTGATAACGCCCTTCATAATAGCCACGCATCTGATGGCCGTTACTTAATTTAGACAGTTGCGTCCATGGTACATCTCCTGAGGTAAAGCGAGCATAGCTATCAAAGGCGAGTACCGCATCTTTGGTTAATGGATAATAATAGTTGTACTGCATTTGAGTTGCATTAAAACGGTTATTACTACCGGTATCCGATGAATAATGAGTATAGCTAATATCAAAGGCTTGGCCTTGGCGAGCGTTAGGCAAAAAATCGCGACTGTCGTAGGTAAAGCGCACACTTAATCCTGAACTGGTAGAGCGTAATGGCAAATGACGTTTGCTCATATAGGCTTTAAACTCATCATCAGGTGCTGCTGCTTGTAAGTTAGCGTAATCCCAACCTAAGCCAATATAGGTGTTTTTGGTAATTTGACGTAGCAATGTCGGCGTTAAATGTAGCTCTTGTGAACGATATTGTGCAAAGTTCTTTTTAACTCGTCCTTCATGATAGCCTTGTCCCCAAAAGTTGGTCGGCACATTATTTAATGCCCCAGTAAGGTAAAAGCGCCATGTATCATCAGCAAGGTAAGTATAGTTACTAAAAGTCATACCAAAAGCCCCGGTTGATGAACCAAAGCCACTTAATGACAGTGATGAAATTTTACTGTCGGGACGACTATCTGCTTGATAAAGCCCAACAACGGCGATCCCAAGCCCCAACTCTAATTCAGGGGTATAGAAAGGCCCGGGTAAAACGCCCCAGTCGATGGTTTTACTGCGATCAAAATTATTGCTCCCTCCTAGTTGATTTAACCATTGGTCGATTTGTTGTCTATCAGGAAAGAGTTGGGCATTCGCTGTGTGTGAAATAAATAGGCTGGCAAAGGCCAGCCCATAAATAAAAGATGTTTTAACCATTAAAAACGGAACTCACCAGAAACAAAGAAACTATTACGATTATTAAAGCCCACTTCGGTGATCACATTAAAGTTACGGGTGACTTCTAAACGAGCCCCTACCGTTTGGTTCCATTTATGAGCAAGATGTTGTTCAACGTCGAATTTCATATCAGGATCGTTCATTAAGGCGATCATGCCAGCAAACGCTGGGGGAAGATTTAAATTATTGATATTACCTTTAAACCGTTGGGTAATATCTTGATACATGGCACCTGTCCACACTTGTAGCTTGGTATTACCTTGGCCGGCGATTAAAGGTTGAAAAACAAATTCATAGCCAACACGAGGTGAAATGACTAAGGCTTTAATATCCCCATCGAGAATATCAAGATTAGTTTTGGTGTAGTTTAAGTCAAAAGTACCAAAAAATTGATTATAGCCACCGGCTAAAGTAAAACCTGCGCCATAAGTATCACCTTTAAAATCGAGGTTAAAAGGCATACCTTCTATAAAATTTAATGGAAAACCACCAAAACTACCACCTTTAAGTGTTGTTTTTGATTTACCTTTAGTTCGCCCATATAAACCATACACATTCATAAAAGGGAAAACCCAGCTATCGAGTTTTAGCATATGGGTTTCACTTTTTTCACGAGTATGTCCTGCTTCTATTTTTAGAGCATTCGCTGTTTCTGGATTTTTCGGCATAATAAACCCAATTTTATCCACAACAATATCTTGACGTAGATTCATATAGCTATAGCTTGCACCAAATGGCTCTGGTAAATCATAACCTCGGGCGCGAGCTTCATCACCCCAGATAGGTAATACGCGAGATTGGCTTGCAGGAGTACGGGTATCTAACGAACCTTCGCTATTTAACGCAGTGCCGCCGGATTGGCTTACACTTAAAGAGAGCAGAGGGCGATCGCTATCCGCATAAGAAAAGCCAGTAGCAAGAAGAGAGGCAGCAAACATTACCTTATTAAAATGAGAAAAGTTCATATATAACCCACAAAAATAAAAAATAACCAAATAGTAAGTAAAAGAGTAGCGCGAAATTTTAGTCTTTTTCTTATATATGGTCACCAGCTATAAGTGCTAATTGCAGATAAAAATGCTTAGCAATATGTATTATCACGGTATTATCTAAGTGTTTTTAACTAATAATCATCTTTATCTTCAGTTATTCTTAATAAAAGCAGATGATTTTATGGTGATAAATAACGGGGTTTACCAAGCGTGATTGTACTATTTTTGTACAGCTATTGATAAGTTCCGATTAATTGGTCGCATTGATAAGTAACTGCGATAAGATATGTAGGATACCAAACTGGGGTGCAATAACATTAAGGAGTTGCGATGACTTATGATGAATTATACCAATACGCTATATTTATGTTGTCGCGTCGTGATTATGGCACCACTGAGCTGAAACGCCGTTTAGCACGTAGGATCAACGAAGTCGATAAAGCTAAACAGAGCACAACCGATGAAAGATGCTTAGAGCAAGTGATCGAGCGATTATTAGAAGGCCAATATCTGGATGATAATCGCACGGTATATGCTTTTTTTCGTCGTTATTTAAGTAAATCTTATGGCCCGCTGCGTATTCGCCAAGAGTTACAGCAAAAAGGCTTTCCCAGTGAAATTATTGCACGGGTACTAGAAGAAACAGAAACTGATTGGTATGCACTTTGCCAAGATCTTAAAGAGAAAAAATTTGGCACAGGTAAACCCAAAGATTTTAAAGAGAGAGCCAAACAAATTCGCTATCTCCAATATCGAGGGTTTACTTCTGATTATATCAATGCGTTATTTTAATTGATTAACGAAGTGCCATGGCATATTTATCATCAAACTAATTTTTATAAAGAATAGTTAATTTAAGTGAAATGTTAATTTAAAACTATTCTTTAATAATAAACTTATTTTATATACTCTTGTTTATATTTTTATTATTTCAATAGTTAATCATCATCTAATAAATATTAAATGACTGTTTTAGTCTCCTTTTAATATTAAATTAAATGACGATATTGCTCACAGATTTTAATAAATATATATTTAATTATCTATTTTTGACTAATATCTAATGTGATTGACATAATCATTATATTTTAAAAGATTCAATTATTATTGAGGATTTATTATGAAGAAAAATAAACTTATGCTATTTACTGCAACATTATTATTATCATCTGCAGGTATTATTTCAACAGCATCAGCTGAGGTGACATTAAAGCATGGCTATATTGATAGTCCACCCAGCAGAGCTTTTCTTTGTTCATCCAAAGGGGGGAATTTAAATAAAAATTGTGGTCCGATACAGTATGAACCGCAATCCATTGAAGGGGATAAAGGATTCCCTAAAGGTGGTCCTGCAGATGGTGAAATTGCCAGTGGTGGAAAGGCAACTTTTTCTGCTTTAAATGCACAAAGTGCAGATCGCTGGCATAAAGTGGCAATGAAAAGTGGCGAAAATACTTTTAAGTGGACATTAACTGCAAAACATAGCACTGAATCATGGCGCTTCTTTATTACAAAACCAGGGTGGGATGTTAATAAACCATTGACCCGTGCTGATTTTGATTTAACACCTTTTTGCCAACGAAATGATAATGGGAAAATACCCACAGAAACCGTAACATTAAATTGTAATATACCAGAACGTTCTGGTTATCAAATTATTTTAGGTGTTTGGGATATTGCTGATACGGGTAATGCTTTTTATCAAGTTATTGATGCTGAATTTAAAAAATAACTCGCTATATTTTATTTAAATAATTATTTTAGTCATGCTATTAATCTTAATACTATTAAGATCGAGGCTATACTTAATAGCAAAAAATTATATTAATGATAAGGATTAAATAAATATAACGGTTATTTTTTGTTTAATTGTTAGCGCCGTGAAAATGGCGCTATTTTCATCTGTTCTACTAGAAATTCTTCGCTCACAATGCTACTTTCTAATCTATACCTATAATTATTTAGCTTAAAACCAACATCATTGAGGCGCGATTATGGAAATCTATTTAGATACCGCAGATATTGAAGAAGTGAGAAAACTTTCACAAGTGCTTCCTATTGCTGGTGTCACTACCAATCCTTCTATTATTGCTCAATCAGCGCAGCCCATTGAAACGCTATTACCTGAATTAAAAGCCGCTATGGGCGGTAAGGGGCGGGTATTTGCGCAGGTAATTGCCCGTGATATCGATACCATGATTGAAGAAGCATTGCGCATTGGTAATATTGCCGATAATACTGTGATTAAAATTCCCGTCACTGAAGCTGGCTTGGTTGCTATTAAACAATTAAAGCAAAAAAATATGTTGGTATTGGGGACTGCTATTTACAGTGTGTCTCAAGGGTTGATGGCGGCGTTAGCAGGGGCTGATTATATCGCTCCTTATGTGCATCGTATGGATAGACAAGGCTCTGATGGTGTGAGAGTAGTAAGAGAGTTGCAAACGCTGATTTCCATGCATAATTTACCCACTAAAATACTGGCAGCTAGTTTTAAAACACCACGCCAAGTGGTTGATTGTCTGTTGTCTGGCGCTTCGGCAGTAACACTTCCGATAGAGCTTGCCTACTCTATTATCCGTTCACCCGTAGTCGATGATGCGATTAATAAATTTACTGATGATTGGTCATTAGCCTTTAATCGCCAATCATTGTAATGATTTTATTGTGTTTGTTATTTGGCGCTATTTAATGTTAATGGCGCCAATAAAATAATAATCATAGGTAAAATAAATATTATTCTTATTCAATTTTTCTGTCTATATTAAATAAAAACTCTACTGATGAATTAGACTATTTAAAAAGAATAGAATGCTGAGCATTGTACTATATTGTAGAAATATTATCTGATTAAATTGCGCAATAATAATTTATTATATCGACTTGTGTTTTTAAAGTAAGATTATTCTCTGCTAAATTATCGTATACGCGGATAAGGTGTAATTTAATCAATTATTGATTTATATCTAACAATAAGTTGCCTTTGTGGTAATCTAAAAATAAATCTATTACTATAACCTTAGCATTTTAATGGATTAATAATATAATATTTTTATGCTATTTTGTTGTTTATAAACACTTTTATCATGTTCTTTTATTCTTTTTGTCCGTTCTTACTGTAAACTCAGTAAGTTGATTTTATTTATTTTTATTAGTGTTATTTTATATTTAATAACAACAAAATAAATTGTAATTAATGTGTTAATTAAAGAGTTTGGTTGTTAATGATATACAAAATATTATTTATTTTTAAATAACTAACTGAATGAATTAACAGGGAAAGCCGATACTCCGCGGTTAAATAAAATTAACATATAGTTATTATCTTTATTTAGAGATAAATAAACTTTGATTTGTAATATTGTTGGAGTAAATATGTGTGAAGAAGACATAAATAAACCACTCTATTTGTTAATTGCAGACTGGGTTCAAGAGCAACAACGCTGGGTGAGTGCGAAAGAGATCGCTAAAAATTTTGATATCCCCCAATGTAATGCGATTAATATCGTTTCTTATATTCTTTCTGATGTAAAAGAGATTGAGTGTGAAACCAAAAGCGTTCCTAATCAATTGGAAGGAAGAGGGTGCCAATGCCAACGGATGATCAAAGTCAGTCATATTGATCCTGCTCTTTATTCTCGTTTAAAAGGTCATACGCAAAGTAAAAGTCGTTTAAGCGCCCCAGAGAAATTAGCAGCTATGATCCCTCATGGGCTGAATCACCAACAAAAATGGCAATGGATGTTGTCAAAATCACAACGGCGTTAATTGATAGCCGAGTGTTAAAATAAAGCAATACGACAGGCGTTTGTTGTGCCTGTCGCTGTTGGTTTATTGACCTTTGGGTTTTACCTCTGTCGTGCCCCTTAAACGAGGACGATTAGCTTCAGGGGCTGTTAATGGTGTCGTTTCTACTAAGCTTTGACGACAACGAACAGTGAGATCTTGATATTCACGAGTGTTCATACGTTTCCACTGCATATCTTGGTCGCTAATATCACGTACATGTTTTGCTGGGCTTCCCATTAACATTTGTCGCGCCTGCCCTTGAAAGCCCGCTTTCACAAAGCTCATGGCGGCAACAATACTTTCCTCACCAATGATCGCACCATCCATAATCACGCTATTCATGCCGACTAGGCTATCACGACCGATAATACAACTGTGAAGAATAGCACCATGACCAATATGACCATTTTCTTGCACAATGGTATCCATATCCGTATAACCATGCATAACACAGCCATCTTGAAGATTTGCACCTGCTTCAACAATTAAACGGCCATAATCACCCCGTAATGAAGCCAAAGGGCCAATATAAACACCAGCACCAATAATGACATCGCCAATTAGTACTGCTGATGGGTGAATGTAAGCTGTTGGATGAACAACAGGAATAACACCTTCAAATGCATAGATACTCATCAGTTTTCCTCTTAGTTGTATTATCAATTCAAGTGATAATTATCGTCCTTTCCATTCAGGTGAGCGTTTTTCGGCAAAGGCTAGCGGGCCTTCGAGTGCATCTTCTGAATGTAAAACACGTGGGTAATATTTTAGAACACCACTGCGCATTAATTTGTAGCCTTCTTCAATCGAAAGCTCGCTAGTGGCACGGTAGATCTCTTTTAATGCAGCGACTGCAAGTGGCGCACTGTTGGCGATTTGATCGGCTAATTCACGGGCGCTATCCATCAGTTCAGTCGCACTGACAACGCGGTTAGCAATGCCCCAGCGTAGCGCCTCTTGTGCATTCATACGACGGCCAGTCATGAGCATTTCATTGACAATTGCAGGAGGTAAGCGTTTAGGTAAACGTAAAACACCGCCACTGTCAGGAACAATACCTAATTGTGCTTCTGGCAAGGCAAAAGAAGCATTGTCTGAACAAATTATCATGTCGGCTGCCAGTGCTAATTCAAAGCCACCCCCAAAAGCATAGCCGTTAATGGCAGCAATGACAGGTTTATTAAGATCAAATAATTCCGTTAAGCCCGCAAAGCCACCAGCACCAAAGTCTGCATCAGGGGCTTCTCCTTCAGCTGCGGCTTTCAAATCCCAGCCGGCACAAAAGAATCGTTCACCAGCACCTGTAATAATGGCAACGCGTAAACTAGGATCATCACGAAAACGCATAAATACCTCACCCATTTCATGACTGGTTTTGGCATCAATTGCATTGGCTTTCGGTCTATCTAATATAATTTCAAGCACTGAACCACGTGTTGTTAGATGTAATGATTGGCTCATGTCATATTCCTTTTTCAATAAAAATAAGCAGTTATAATTAACTGTCACGAAAACCCACTTATGGCCTATTTCAAATGCTTTTTGATCACTTTGCCTGAGCAATTACGTGGTAACCCCTGTTTAAACTCAACGGCGGAAGGCACTTTAAATTTCGCCATATTCTGTTCACAAAAGGCGAAAAAGGCTTCTTCACTTAACGTTTCACCGTCAACCAGTACCACAAAGGCTTTAATGGCTTCATCGCGAATATCATCAGGTACACCAATTACTGCTACATCTTGGATTTTAGGATGTGATGCGATGATATTTTCAATTTCAATACAAGAGACGTTTTCACCACCGCGTTTGATCATGTTGCAACTGCGATCAACAAAATAGAAAAAGCCTTCGTCATCTCGATAACCATAGTCACCCGTGTGTAACCAACCATCAGGCTCTAGCGCTTTTTCTGTTGCATCGGGGCGATTGTAATACTCTTTAAATAAGGTTTTTCCCGGTTCACCTTTGACGCAGATCTCACCGACTACACCGTTAGGAACTTGCTGATTTTGTTTGTCGCGAATTTGCGCTTGATAACAAAATCCCGGTCTACCAATAGATGGCCAGCGGCGTTTATCGCCAGGTCTGTCACCGATTAAGCCAACAATGGTTTCTGTCATGCCGTAAGAGGTGAGTAATCGCACATTAAAGCGTTCAATAAAGGCATCTTTCTCCTCATCTGCAAGATTGAGGTAAAACATCACTTCGCGCAGTTTATGTTGCTTTTCATCTGGTGAGACTGGTTGTGCCATTAAGGTGCGCATCATCATGGGTATGCATTCTGTTACCGTTGCTTGGTATTTGAGAATTTGCTTCCAGAAGGCTCTTGCACTGTATTTTTCCAGTAGTACAAATGTGGCACCGACAGAAAAAGCAGGAAGTGATGCAGTACACTGACAATCGATATGAAAAGCAGGCATGACGGTAAGATAGATATCATCTTCCCGTAAGGCGTTCTGCCATGATGAGTAGTAGCCAGCAAAACGTAAATTATAATGCGTAATAACTACTCCTTTGGGTTGTGAAGTAGTTCCTGAGGTAAAAAGGATTTCAGCCGTGTCATCCACACTTAATGGGGTGTGATGATTAAGCGTAACGGGATGCTTGGCTTTTTCACTTAAAAAATCAACAACCCCTTTTTCAGTAGGGAGACCGTTTTCTGTTATTAAAAACAGTTGCGTTAAAGGAGAGTGCTTATCGTGCAACATCGGTTGGTAAATTGGAGAGAAATTATCACTTGTTACCACAAAGTGTGCTTGGCAATGGTTAATGATCCAAGCACTCTCTTCATACATAAAGCGGGCATTAATGGGCACCATAACAGCGCCAATTTTTGCCAGTCCAAACCAGCAAAAGAAAAATTCTGGGCAGTTATCAAGATGTAAGGCAACATGGTCGCCTTTTTTTATACCACAGGCATGAAAAAGATTTGCGGCTCTGTTGATCTCTTCATTTAATTCACTGTAGCTAAATTGTCTGACTTTCCCTTGTGCAGATTCAAAAATTAGCGCTGTTTTTTTATCATAAACTTCAGCTAAATCATCCCACATTTGCCGTAAGTGTTGTCTGCCAATCACATCCATTAAACTGTTATCCCATGCTTTTGCCGTAAGCTCAGGTATTGTGGGATAGTGCCACTTGTACCTGAGTCTAACGGTATTTACTCTACGATTTTAGCTAGCCCTTTATCGACTAGCTCCCTAATTTGTTCGTCGCTATAACCGATATTTTTCAAAATCGCATTGGTATCCATGCCGTGAGCAGGCATACCACGCCAGATTTTTCCTGGATTATTTTTGAATTTCGGCATGATATTTGGTCCCTTACAGGTTTCACCACTCATCGTTTTCCATTGAGTAATTGACTCTCGAGCCACGTATTGTGGATTGCCTTCTAATTCAGGAATGGTTAACACTTTTGCACTGGCAATATTGAGTTCAGATAGGCGTTTTAGTACGGCGGTAATCGGCTGGTTGGCTAGCCATTCATCTAATTTATCTTCAAAGAGTTGACCATGAGGGCAATTAATACGGTGGATCAGTTGTGTCCCTTTGGGGACTTCAGGAGTACCTAATAGATGAGCAAGACCAATATCTTTAAAAATTTCTTCAATTTGAGTGATGCCGACCACTTCCATCACGATATAACCATCTTGGCAACGGTATAAGCCACAGCCGGCATAGTATGGATCTTTGCCTTTGGTCATTCGTGGACAGATTTCTCCGCCATTAAAATAGTCCATCATGAAGTATTGCCCCATTCGCAACATCACTTCATACATTGCAATATCAATACTTTCCCCTTTGCCTGTTTGTTGCACTTTGTACAGTGCCGCTAATGCTGAGGTGGTTGCCGTCATACCAGAGAAATAGTCAGCGGTATAAGGAAAAGCGGGCATAGGTTGGTCTTTATCGCCGTTTTGAATGAGATAGCCACTAAATGCTTGAGCAATAGTGTTGTAGGCTGGAAGGTTGGTATATTGCGGATCGCCATATTGACCAAAGCCGGATAAGTGCGCGATAACCAATTTAGGGTTATGCTCCCATAAAACCTCATCGGTAATACCGCGACGGGCAAAGGCAGGACCTTTGCTGGCTTCGATAAAAATATCCGTGGTTTCCATTAATTTTAGGAAAGCATCACGGCCTTCGTCTTTGAAAATATTTAACGATAACGCATGTAGATTGCGACGGGAAAGCTGTGGATAATGGGGTTGAACACGAATGGTATCCGCCCATGCAACGTTTTCAATCCAAATGACCTCTGCACCCCACTCTGCAAACATCTGTCCTGCAAATGGCCCGGCAATCTCAATACCTGAAAACACCACACGAACTCCAGCTAGTGGCCCAAATTGTGGCATGGGTAAATGTTCTGTCATAATGTCACCTCGTCAGTGGACTGTTTGAACACTCCCTCACTTGATGTTAAGAGAGTGCTCTGCGATTAATTAACGATACTGTTTCAGTACAGCGCGTCCTAATGTCAGGATCTGCATTTCATCAGAGCCACCAGATACACGGTCAACGCGTAGATCACGCCAAAAACGTGCAATACGGTGTTCACCTGCGATCCCCACACCACCCAGCACTTGCATCGCACTATCAACCACTTCAAAGGCTGCATTCGCACAGAAGTATTTACACATTGCAGCATCACCGGAGGTAATTAAGCCATTGTCACTTTTCCATGCAGTTTCATATAACATGTTGCGCATTGAATTGAGTTTGATCGCCATATGGGCGAATTTTTCTTGAATAAGTTGGAAACGACCGATAGTCTCACCAAATTGAACCCGTTGGTTGGCGTAGCGCGCCGCATCTTCAAACGCACACATGGCGGTACCATAGTTAGTCAGTGCCACTAAGAAACGCTCATGATCAAACTCTTCTTTCACACGGTTAAAGCCGTTACCTTCGCGACCAAACATATCTTTTTCTTCAAGTTCAACGTTGTCGAAGGTGATTTCACAGCAGCTATCCATACGTAAACCCAGTTTTTCTAGCTTAGTGACTTTAATGCCGGGTTTACTCATATCGACAAACCATTCGGTAAAGATGGGTTTATCAGGGGAAGCCGCATCACGACTCATCACGACGATATAAGGGGTATAAGCACTACTGGTGATAAAGCATTTGCTACCGTTGAGGTAAACTTTGCCATTTTTACGGGTATAAGTGGTTTGTAAGCTGCCCACATCAGAACCGGCCCCCGGTTCAGTGATCGCTGAGTTCCACATCTGTTTGCCTGTACCACGAAACGCCATGATTTTGTCGATTTGTTCTTGAGTCCCTTCACGCAATACGGTGTTAAATCCCCCCGGTAATTGATAGAGCACATAGGTTGGCGCACCTAAACGACCTAATTCCATCCAAATTGCGGCAACAGTAACAAATCCGGCATTTAAGCCACCGTGCTCTTCAGGGATAAGCAGATTGTCAATTTCCATATCCGCTAAGGCCTTAACAAAACGCTCTGGGTATTTACTTTCGCGATCACACTGTGCGAAATAAGCTTCCCAGTTTTCACTGGCCATTAATTCGCGGACACCGTCAACAAACAGTTCCTGCTCATCATTCAATCTAAAATCCATGTTAATAACCTCTTAATGTGTCATTTTTTGCGTATAGGGAGATCAATCTTTCCAGTGCACTTTGGCATCTTTTATAAAGGACAAGGTGACCATGATATTGACGAAAAATAGTGGGCATCCTCCGGCAATAATGGCGGTTTGGATCGGTTTTAAGCCGCCTAATGCTAGTAAAATAATGCCGATAATACCGACTAATACAGACCAGCCGATGCGTACCAATAATGGTGGTTCAGCCCCTTCTTTCATGGAGCGACAAGTTGACATTGCTAGTGTGTAAGAGCAGGCATTGATTAAAGTGACGGTGGCGATAAAGCAGAGAATAAAGAAGCCCCACATGGTTGCTGTACTGAGGGGTAAAGCGGCCCATGTTTCGATAATGGCGCGTGGCACACCATATTGATCAATCAGTTGCGGAATATTAAGGATATTTTGGTCAATCAGTTGTAAAGTGTTACCCCCCAGAATAGTCCAAATCAGCCAAGTTCCTGCGGTTAAACCTGATACCATTCCTAAACATAATTCACGAACAGTACGACCTTTAGAAATACGCGCTAAGAAGATACTCATTTGAATGGCGTAAATAACCCACCAAGCCCAATAGAAGACAGTCCAAGCTTGAGGAAAACCCCCTTTACCAATAGGATCGGTGTAAAACAACATACGTGGCATATACATCAGCAATGTACCCACAGAATCTGTGAAGTAATTGACAATAAAGCTGGCACCACCCACGATAAATACCCAACCTAACATTAAGAAGCTCAGGTAAGTACGCACATCACTGGCGATTTTTACCCCTTTTTGTAGACCAAATGCCACGCAAATAGCGTTGAGTAAGATCCAGCAAGAGATAATAATGGCATCTAATTGTAGAGTGTGAGGAATACCAAATAAGTATTGAATACATTCAGTTACCAAAGGCGTTGCAAGCCCAAGGCTGGTGCCCATTGCTAGGATCAAGGCGACCAAATAGAAATTGTCGACGACAGTACCAAATAAACCATTAACGTGTTTTTCACCCACTAATGGCGTTAAAGTGCTACTTGGGCGGATCACTTCCATTTTGCGCACAAAAAAGAAGTAAGCGAAGGCGACAGACAGGAAACTATAGGTTGCCCAAGGTAGCGGGCCCCAGTGGAATAAGCTGTAAGCTAACCCTATCTCTTTGGCTGGCGCGGAGTAACCTTCCATACCGAAAGGAGGACTTGAAATGTAGTAGTATATTTCAATTGAGCCCCAAAACAGTACAGCCGCTGATGTACAAGAAGCAAACATCATAAAGATCCAGCTTGCCGTACTAAATTCTGGTTTCTCATCGCCCAGGCGTTTTTTGGCATAACGTCCAAAAACCAACCAGAACCAACCCCCGAACATGATCACCATATACCATTCGAAGGCCCAACCCCAGACATTGGTAACATAGCTGAAAACGGCATTGATCACTTCATTTGAAGCATCAAGATCGCGTACCGTTAACCAGCATAAAATACCAACAATGATTAATGGCGGAAAAAAAACCTTCGGTTCTATTCCTGCCTTTTTATTATCTTTGCTCATAGGTAAATTTTCCAAATATATTTAGCGCAGAAGTTTAATAAGTGTTAATTCCTAATTTCGAATAAACTCTTTTAGTTAGATCCTATATATTCCATTAATTGGTTTTTATCATAATCAAAAAACAAGTCGATTGGCTAATTTATAAAATCATTAATGAAGAAGAATAATGGATATTATTAATGTTTCATTCTGCTATTCACTTCACACTATTCTTTTTGTCGATTTTATGTTACGTTTTATAACCTTTTGTTTTCATTTTAATTGATTGATAAATAATGATATATTTAGGTTTGTAATAAATGTGTTATATCCGCTCTTTCAATATTGTTGATCTTTGTGGCAATATTGAATATTAAATAACTCATTTCTTATTATGTTCAATATTGTTGATCCAGATAACAATATTGAAAGTTAATCACTTTAATTAAATTTAATTTCAATATTGGTGATGTATTTAGCAATATTGAACGCTATCCATCTCTTATTTAATAATCTTCAATATTGGTGATCTAGATTTAATTTCTTAATCATTTAATTGTGCTAATTGTATATTACATTGCCAGAGTAAATGACATATTTATTAATTTCAGGAGATGTAATGAAGATTATTACATGTTACAAGAGTGTTCCCGATGAACAGGATATTGTGGTCAATAATGCCGATGGTTCACTCGATTTTTCGCGCGCCAATAACAAAATTAGCCAATATGATTTAAATGCGATTGAAGCGGCAAATCAGTTAAAAACACAACTTGATGGTATTCAAATTACGGCAATGAGCGTAGGTGGTAACGCGCTGACTAACGCTAAAGCACGTAAAGATGTGTTATCTCGTGGTGCTGATGATCTCGTGGTGGTGGTCGATGAGCAATTGGAAGCTTCTCTTCCTTATCAAACGGCGACAGTGCTTGCAGCAGCTGCAACTAAGCAGGGGTACGATCTTATCTTATGTGGTGATGGCTCGGCAGATCTAAGTTCCCAACAAGTGAGTTTGCTGGTGGGGGAGATCTTGAATATTCCTGCCATTAATGGGGTTAATAAAATTGTTTCTATTACAACTGATTCCATCACCGTTGAACGCGAATTAGAAAACGAAATTGAAACGCTTACTATCACCTTACCTGCGGTGATTGCCGTTTCTACCGATATCAACTCTCCGCAAATTCCATCCATGAAAGCCATTTTAGGTGCCGCTAAAAAGCCGGTTCAACAATGGAGTGTGGCCGATCTTGGTTTAGAGCCCATAACGCCACGTTCAGAGCAAACCGTGTTAGCACCGAAACAAAAAGTACGTCAGCGCATCATTATTGAAGGTGATGGCGACGATCAAATTGCTGAATTTGCAGAATATTTACGAAAAATTATTAAGTAATAGGGGGAGTTATGAGCCAGTTTTCAACTGTTTGGGTGTTGAGTGATGTACTTTCCCCTTTACCAGAATTAATGGGAGGTGCTTCTTCATTAGGTCAATCAATCAATGTCTTTACCTTTAATGATGAGCAAAGCATCGCTGCCTTTAAATTAGGGGCGACAGCGGTTTTCCAATTAGAAGGTAAACCTGATGATCGCATTATGGAAGATTATGCACAAAGTATCGTTGAAACCATTAAATCACATAGCGATGCCGGCTTGGTCTTACTGCCGAATACGCGTCGTGGCAAATTATTTGCCGCTCGTTTAGGTCACCGTTTAGCCGCGGTAGTATCAAATGATGCACAATCATTAAGTACCCAAAATGATGCATTAGTGGCAAAACATATGGTTTACGGTGGACTTGCCTTTGGTGATGAAACATTAACAACACCTTATTGTGTTGTTACCGCAAGCACTGGCGCTTTTGACGTTGCATCAGAAACACAGGCTACGGGTACGGCACAAAAAGTAGCATGGATTGCCCCTTCACAAAGCATTATTTGCCAGTCCATTCAGCCAAGAAAAATCAATGCCGTCGATCTGGATAAAGCCCGTTTTGTGGTCAGTGTTGGTCGTGGTATTGGCAGTAAAGAAAATATTGCTATTGCAGAAGAGTTAGCAAAAGAGATTGGGGCTGAAATCGCCTGCTCTCGCCCTGTGGCTGAAAATGAAAAATGGATGGAGCATGAGCGTTATGTTGGCATTTCTAACCTGATGCTTAAGCCAGATCTGTATTTGGCGGTGGGTATTTCAGGGCAAATCCAACATATGGTTGGTGCAAATGGATCACAAACCATTATGGCGATCAACAAAGATAAAAATGCACCTATCTTCCAATTTGCTGACTACGGCATTGTCGGTGATTTAATGAAGATTTTGCCTGCACTTACCCGTCAACTATCTAACTGATTTAGTCAGCAGAGAAGATAACTTCTCTGCTTTATTTGCAAGTTCTGGAGATGTTATGTCCGATTCCGAAGATATTTTCGATGCCATTATTGTTGGCGCAGGATTAGCGGGCTCTGTGGCTGCACTTGTTTTAGCCAGAGAAGGTGCGCAGGTATTGCTAATAGAAAGAGGGAACTACGCTGGCGGAAAAAATGTAACGGGGGGGCGTCTATATGCCCATACCCTTGAGCGCATCATTCCTGAATTTGCGCAACAGGCTCCGGTTGAGCGGGTGATCACCCATGAAAAACTGTCATTTATGACACAAACAGGGGCTATGACTATCGACTATCAAAACGCTGAAACGCATAACCCTAATCATGCCTCTTGGTCTGTATTACGTGGTGAATTTGATCAATGGCTAATGGCGCAAGCCGAAGATGCAGGCGCCCAATGTATCACGGGCATTCGTGTTGATAAGTTAGTTGAGCGTGACGGTAAAATTGTCGGTGTAGAAGCAGATGGTGATGTATTAGAAGCCAAAGCGGTGATTTTGGCTGATGGTGTGAACTCATTTTTGGCTGAACAGTTAGGCATGACAAAACGAGTTGCAGCTGAAAATGTTGCCGTGGGCGTAAAAGAGATCATCGAACTGCCTGAAAGTGTCATTAAAGATCGTTTTAACCTAAAAGATAACGAAGGTGTAGCTTGGTTATTTGCCGGCTCTCCTACCGATGGGTTAATGGGGGGCGGTTTTTTATATACCAATAAAACGACGCTTTCTTTGGGGCTTGTCTGTGGGCTTCACCATATTAAAGATGCCAAAAAATCGGTTCCACAAATGCTAGAAGATTTTAAACAACACCCCGTTGTAGCACCGCTAATTGCTGATGGAAAAATGGTGGAATATAGCGCCCATGTGGTACCTGAGGCAGGTTTGCGAATGCAACACGAACTTGTTCGCGATGGTGTTTTGATAGCAGGAGATGCGGCAGGCATGTGTATGAATCTAGGTTTTACCATTAGAGGGATGGATTTAGCCATGGCTTCAGGGGAAGCTGCTGCAAAAACGGTGCTTTCAGCAATGGCAAAAAATGATTTTAGTAAACAAACCCTTAATGAGTATCTCAACCATTTAGCACAGGGGCCTTTGCGCGATATGAAAGCATATCAACGTATGCCTGATTTACTAGATAATCCGCGTATGTTTACTGCTTATCCTGACATGGTGGTTGGTATTGCAAAAGATCTCTTTACTGTCACCGATGATGCCCCTGTACCGATGCGTAAAACCATCATGCGTCATAGCAAAAAAGTGGGGTGGATGAATTTAATAAAAGATGGGATCAAAGGAGTAAAAGCAATATGAGTTCTCCTGTAAATGTCGATGTCAAATTGGGCATCAATAAATTTAATGTCGATGAAGAAAATCCACATATCGTCATTAAACAGCAACCTGATATGCAAGTATTAGACACACTGGTAAAAGCTTGTCCTGCGGGTCTTTATAAAAAACAACAAGATGGTAGCGTCAGCTTTGATTATGCAGGGTGCTTAGAGTGTGGAACCTGTCGAATTCTCGGTTTAGACAGTGCGCTTGAAAAATGGGAATACCCACGCGGAACGTTTGGCGTGGAATATCGTTACGGATGATGTATCGCTACTTTTCTCCCAGCGCTGTCTCCGGCCTGGGAGCTTTTCTTTCTTTGGTTAAAAAATAGACTAGGACGCAGTCATGCAGCCCAGAAACTTTGATGATATTCGTTTTACCTCAGTACATCGTCGAGTGATGTTATGGGGAAGTGGCGGCCCTTTTCTTGATGGTTATGTATTAGTCATTATTGGTGTGGCGCTCGAACAATTAACACCTATATTACAGCTTGATACGCGATGGATTGGTTTGCTTGGTGCGGCAACATTAGCAGGGCTTTTTATTGGTACCTCACTTTTTGGCTATATTTGTGACAAAGTAGGGCGCCGTAAAATGTTCCTCGTTGATATTGTGGCTATTGCGGTGATTTCTATTGCGACCATGTTTGTTTCAACACCAATAGGGTTGTTAGTGATGCGCTTCCTTATTGGGATTGTGATTGGCGCTGACTATCCTATTGCAACCTCGATGATCACCGAATTTTCCAATAAAAAGCAACGTGCCTTTGCCGTCGGATTTATTGCTGCTATGTGGTATATCGGTGCGACATGTGCCAATTTAGTGGGTTACCTTTTATATGATGTCCAAGATGGCTGGCGTTGGATGTTAGGCAGTGCTTTTATTCCTTGCGTTATTATTCTAATTGGTCGCTTTGATCTCCCTGAATCACCGCTTTGGTTAATACGCCAAGGGCGTATTAAAGAGTGTAATAAAATGATGATCAAACTCTTTGGCGAGCCTGTGGTCTTTGAAGCAGAAGATGCTAAAACGACCCGTTTTATCGAATTATTTAATAAACGCCACTTCTCATTTGTGCTCTTTGTTGCCGTAATTTGGACCTGCCAAGTGATCCCGATGTTTGCCATTTATACCTTTGGCCCTCAAATCGTCGGTTTATTAGGATGGGATACAGGAAGAAGTGCGGCATTAGGCAATGTCGTGATCAGTCTATTTTTTATGTTGGGTTGTATTCCTGCGATGTTTTGGTTAAACCAAACGGGGCGGCGCCCACTGTTAATTGGTAGTTTTGCGATGATGACTTTAGCATTATTCACGCTGGGGATATTCCCGAATTTACCGATTTTATTCGTTATCTTAGCGTTTGCTACCTACGCTTTTTTCTCGGGAGGACCTGGCATTTTACAGTGGCTTTATCCGAATGAATTATTTCCAACCGATATCCGAGCATCGGCGGTGGGGGTTATTATGTCGATAAGCCGTATTGGGACGGTTATTTCCACCTGTGCGCTTCCCGCTTTTATTGCCACTTATGGGATCAATACCACAATGCTGGTGGGGGCGGCTATTTCTCTGTTTGGGATGATGGTATCAGTACTGTTTGCACCAGAAACGAAGGGATTAACGTTAAAGCAGACATCAACGATGCCTATGCGACGTGGTAAATAAACCCTTTAATTGTAAAATATTTAACCATATTCTGTTCACGATATTCCCTTGTTCACTAATCTTGAACAGATGTATATCGTGAACATGGAAACATGAGAAAGATTGTTAGTAAGGATTGTACATGGGTTGTAGTATTCCAATTAATCAATGATTTTTGGAGTGGGTTGCTCAATTTATAAAACATGATCTATGCCCTATTTAGCCCACTAAAATAAGTGAGCTAAATAAGGTTAATTTATCTCTTTTAGCGTAAACTCTGCACACTTTCTACTAAATTCGCCAACTGTGACACTACGCGATCGCCAATATCAGCATTATCGCCACCTAATGCTTTGTTGCGCATAAAATCTTTTTTGATTTGCTGCCAACGAATAGCATCTTGTTCGGTTAATGTGCCACGTATTTCCGCCAGTTTTAATAAGTTCTCTTCAGCACCCGTTGTGAGTAATTGGGCTTCGCCAAGATAGTGATCGTCGAGTAAGCGTTCAATTTCTTTCTCATTCATAACCGCAGAGACTTTTTCGCTTAATTTGTTCATATTGCGATAACTGCCTTGTAAGCGGAATGCAGGCTCAGTACGATATTTATCGGATTGTGCCGCACTTGCTATATATTGTTGATTTACTTTTAAAATCACATCACGCAAAGTAATTAGATGTTTTAATACCATCACAATTTCATTAATTTCCGCATCCGAATAAGGATAACTGAGGGAATTGGTTGAAACTGATTTACCCATGGCTTTATCAACAAAAAGATAGAGATCGTTTAGATCACGTAAAGCAAGGGGAGCAAGAACTGAGTTAGAGGTTAAGCTATTTTCAATATAACTGAGTGCAAAGGCGTCATCCATTCCCCCTAATACCTCACCAAGATTATAGATATCAGCACGGTTAGCTAACATATCAGGGATCTTAAATAGTTCACCAGACTCGGTATAAGGGTTACCGGCCATCACCACACAGAATTTTTTACCGCGCATATCATAGGTTCGGGTTTTCCCTTTCCAAACCCCTTCAATACGGCGTGTGCCATCACATAGCGAGATAAATTTTTGTAGGAATTCAGGGTGTGTATGCTGAATATCATCGACATACAACATCACATTATTGCCCATCTCAAGGGCAAGATTGAGTTTTTCTAGCTCTTGTTTTGCTGTTGCGTTTGGCGCTTGTTCGGGATCTAATGACAAAACATTATGACCTAAAGCAGGGCCATTTATTTTCATAAAGATCAGTCCCAAACGATCGGCTACATATTCCATTAAGGTCGTTTTACCGTAACCTGGTGGGGAGATCATTAATAATAATCCCATCAAGTCAGTGCGTTTCCCTTCACCTAATGCACCAATCTGTTTTGCCATATTGTCACCAATAATTGGCAAATAGACATCGTTAATTAGTTTATTACGCACAAATGAACTGAGAGGTTTTGCTTTAAACTCATCCAGTTTTAAACGCTGACGCTCTTCAAGAACAATTTTTTGTCGTAAAGTCAGATAATGATTAAAGGCGGGAATAAAGGTTTTACGCTGTCCGCGCATACGACTGAAATAATCATCTAAACTCAATGAAAGTGTTTGATTTTCAATAGTAGGATGCTCACCTAATAATCCGTTTACCTTAAAGTATAAATCAACCTCGCTATAACGTGCAGAGGCGATTTTATCTAACATAATAATGGCAATTGCCCCCGGAATATAAGGGGTTAGATGAGCATAATCGGCTTGAGAGCACAATCCTTGTAGCCAATTTTGAATCAATGCCCAACGTTGTGCATAACGTGAGGCTAAATTTTGTTGTGAACGATTAAAATCAATCCACATATGAGCGGCTTCTAATCGGTTTTGTAAGGCAACAACGAGCTCTTTGGCATATTTACTGTAAACCAATTCTATTGGTGTTCTTGCTAGTGCAAAACTTAAATATTCAGCGGCTTGGATCGGAACATAAGATCCACATTTAATCGGATTATCAGTAAGGAATAGGCGGATATCTGCTTCTATTTCTGCCTGTAAATCAATTAATGCATCATCATTATGAAACAGTTGTTGAATATTCACTGCCGTTCGTGCGCGCTCTGGCCATAATGCTGGGTATTCATTAGTTTGTACTTTTTCCCAGAAAATAGCAGCAATTGCCCGTGCTGTTGGGTTATAACGAAGCAGATCAGCACTTTCACCTACAGGTAGAAGTTTCTTTAGAATGGCGATAGCATCATGATCGTGGATCCCTTTTTCATAGCCTTCTTTATAGCGAGGTGTTGCGAAATCACGTACTAACTTTTCTAATTTTTCAGGTACACTCAGTGCTTCTTTTAAGATTTCTAGGGTTAATCCATCTTGACGTTTTGATGCAGCATAGATAATTGAATAGGCGAGATATTCCGCACGATACACCGTTTCAGATTCTGAACTTAATGTCGCATTCCAGTAAGGGCGCAGTGTTTCAAGCTCTGGATGGTCGATTGGCTCTTGGAAATCGGTACCGGTTAGATATAACCAAAGCTTATCTTCTTTCGGTAAAATAGTAAGATCTAGCTCTTGTGTATTAACACTAAAACGGTGACGAGGGCCCAATTTAATAACATTGCCACCCTCTTCAAAGATATCCGTTTTATCACGTAAGATACGGATGGCTTGATCACGAGACGATTTAAGACGGGCATCAATATCATCTGCTTTAACGTTGTCATTGATTTCTCTTAGTTTTTCAATGATTTCACGTGTTTTTAATGCTAAAGGATCAGAGGCAAAAAAAGCATTTAATTCATCTTGTGATTGCAACCGAGTTGTTCTACGTTGCAGATTTTCTAAGAGACGATTAGCAGCAGTTAATAAGCTTTGTGAACGACGTTGACGATCATCAAGTAACGATTGTTTATGCGCCTCAAAAGTCTCTAATAACTCTTCTCGTTTTGACAAGATATCATCAAGAAATTCATCATGCTGACTAAATTGGCTTTCTAATTCTTCTAGCTGTACTAGCAATCGTGAAAGCTGCTCTTCACAACGTTCCGGATCTGTTGCCAGTGATAAAGCATTGGTGATCCCCTGACTAAATAGGCGGAATTGCGCACCAAATTGAGCGATGGTTTCTACGCTACTTTGTGATTTTCTTTTTTGCTGTAAGCGAGCTCGTGATTGATTGAGTTGTGCATAAATTTGGGAGATGGCATCAATAATCTGTGTTTGTTGCGTCACATCCTCAAAGGTGAGTGATGCCATCAGATTTGACAGCATGTCTAAATCTTCTGACATCTGCGCCATCTCATTCATTGGTACATCAAGCTGAGCACTGTTTTGTGCTTTTTCTATCTGTTGTTCAAAAGTAGTAAGCTGTGTTTTAAAAGGCTGTAGCGCTTTGTCGCTGGCAAGAAATTGGGCTGTGGCTTGCGAAACACGTTGCTGTGCCTCGGTTATTTCCGTTTCCATTTTATTTAATTGCGTTAAATCCATATAACGGAATTCACGCAAAGAAATAAGGTGTCCATGGTGTGTATTGAGCGAATTTAAACTATCAACAAATTGTTGAATATCGGTCCAACTATCAGGCAGTGTCAGTGATAACAGAGATTTCTGACGGTTGATCGCTTCTTGCATTGATTTCGCTGATTGTTGACGAATACTTTCGACTTTTTCATATTCATCAAGCACTAATTCACTTGTTTGAGCGATCTCTTTTAGTAAGGGGCCAATACCTAGACAGTGTTCATCATTAAACCAGTAATAGAGATCTAATAAGCTTTTTGGTTGTTGGCTAAGTTGCTCATAACGAGCGATGGAAACTTGGCTACCTTCAATTTCTTTAGCGACATGTAAAATTTCTGAGATCCCGCGAACTAAATCGGCATTACCAATACGCCCATAAAAGCCGTTTCGTGGCGGTTGTTTATCGGCAAATTCTTCAGAATAGAAGGGCGTTTGCCAAACTTGCATCGGGTGAACACGGGTAGCTTCTTCGCCTTCTCCTTCAAATAGCACCATTTTGCCATCTTCTAGCATGGCATAGCCATGACCGACCAATGGTGTCGCCAATTTACGCTCAATCATATTGTAATTAAATAGCGCGAGACGACCTTGTGTCGGTGAATAGAAGACATACAGCACATCTTCGCCGTTAGGTGAACGACGTAAACGACGAAAATACATACCTTCCATTGGTTGATCAAAGGTTTTGTAATCGCCATTTTGTAGATAGTAGCCGCCGGGAAAAATGATACCGTGATCTTCCGGAAGTTGCACACAAGCTTGCCCAATGGCATCAATACGCTGAACACTTTGTGTTAGTGTGTTATAGACTAAATAACGCCAATTCTCTTCGCGGTAAGGAAGCACTTTTAATAAAATTAAACTGCCAGTTTGTGCATATTCAATTTGTGCATCATCAAGGGACTGGTTTTTATCTAAGACCGCTTCACGATAAATTCCTAAACCATCTTCGGTATTGTTTTCACATTTGACAGTCAAATCGCCACCGGTGGTTTCTACAAAGACTGTATCTAAAATGTTGATATGAGGAAAACGCCCATTTACCGTATCTTCACGTTGTGTTTTTATCCAATCAAAATCGTAAGCAGGGGGGAGTGCTATATCGCGTTCGCCACGATTATCAATATATTCAATACGTTGTTTGTCACTGGATATCGACCAACGGAAGACGCGTACATCGGTAATACGATCGCCAATTTGAAAACTAGCGAGTAATTTACCATCACGCTCAACTAGCTGTAGTAGTTGCGTATTTTTATAGTAAGTGTATAGCTCGGTAAAATCTTGGATAAAGCGATTATCATTTAAAAAAGTGCCTTCATAAGCAACCGCTTCAACATCAAACTCGCCATCATTATCAATTAAGCGATAAAGTGAAAAAACATCTTCAAGGTGCGTTTCTCGTTTTAAACCGAGGAAAACGTTATAACCAAATAGTAACCATTCACCAACGCGAACAATATCTCTTGCTTGGCAATTATTCTCTGTTCGAATACGAATACGGCCAATGATATCCATTTGGCTTTGACCAAATTCAGCTAATCGATGCTGATTGAGTTCAGTGGCTTTTACATGTAACTGCTGACCTTGCTCGGTAAGGCGTTTACGCAATATTTCATATGCGCCACCTTGTGCAACAGCGCTATCAAGTATTTCCTGTTCGCGATTCGTATCATGAATATCAGACATGGTATAACGGATTTCCTTGGCTTAAACGATAGAAACAATCGAAAAGACATAGAGAATTTCTCTATGTCTTTTCCTCTCCTTTTAGAGCGATATTAATCTTCTTTTGGGGTGTCTGATTTTGCTGTGACTTCTTTGATCAGTTGACCCGCACCTTTAGTCGCCATAAATCCATTAATTAATTCTTGAACTTCTGGATTTTTTAGCAGTGAAGCAACATCTAAATTTTTATCTTGTTGAGTACGATTAATCAATTTCTCAACGTTCTCTTTGGCAAAGCTACTTTTATCCATAAAACCATCAACCGCTTTACCTAAGCTCAGTGCTTTAGAGAAGGTATTAAAGAAGTTGCCATCACCACCGACAATTTCAATATTCGTTTTGCTCAGTGCAGCTGCTAATACATCTGCTTGCTCACGGGCAATCTCTTTATTTGCTTCAATAGAAGCCATGGCTTGTTCAAATTGTTTTTCAAGGCGCATACGGAACTCTTCATGAGCACGAGCAGTATCACTGAGGTGATCCATTGACTTGAATTTATCTGTTAAACCGTCAGCTTCTGCTTTCAGACGTTGGCGGATCACTTCTGCTTGTGCTGAACCTAATTGACCTTCACCACGCGCTTGAGCAGCCAGTTTTTCTTCAAGAATTTTCGCATCAGCAAGACCCAGTTTTTCTTTGGCATTCGCTTGTTGCTCTTCACCGCGAGCTTGAGCTGCTAATTTCTCTTCAAGAATTTTCGCTTCAGCAAAACCTTGTTGTTGTTGCGCTTGTGCTTTTGCTTCCATGACTTGCGCTTCGCTTAAGCCTTTTTCTTTCAAGCCACGCGCTTGTGCCAACAGCTGTTCCGCTGTGATATTGGCTTGTACTAAACCTTCTTTTTCTTCTGCTTCGGCAGTTGCTTGACGAACACGTGCTTCGGCAAGGCCTAATGCTGCGTGTTCAGCTTCGATCCCTTCAGCTAAGCGTTTTTTCGCTTCAGCTTGTTTCACAGAGGCTTCTAATTCTGCTTTTGCCATGGTGCTGATTTCTTCAGCTTTATGTTTTGCACTTGATTCATCCGCTTCGGCTTTTTTCACTTGGCGTACTAAAGATTCTTCGGCTTCAGCTTGCGCATTAATCACCGTCACTTGGCGCATACGCTCAGCTTCTGAGACTTCACGTACTTCTTTAATTCGCTCTTCTTCTTGTGCGACCGTTTTTTCAACAGCAACACGCTCGCGGATCACATTTGAAATATTTTTGCGCTCTTCTTCTAACGCTTTTTCTTTTTCAATACGTTGTAGTTCAACTTCTCGCTCACGAGCGACAATTTCTAATTCACGGGCACGATTAACACGCTCTTGCTCGATAGCTACCGCTCTGGTGCGGTTTTGTTGCGCGACTTCGACTTCACGCATACGGTTTTCTTCTCGTATTTCAATTTCTTGCTGAGTTTGAATACGAGCTTGCTCTGCTTTTAGACGCTCTTCTTCTTGTACTCGTAAGGTTTCTGAACTTTCACGGGCACGGATATTATCAATTTCACGCTGTTGGCGAGCTTCTGCATCTGCTTGTTGGCGCTCTAAAGCCAGACTTGCTTCGCGAGTTTCAACATTTTTCTTTTGAATCGCTAACTCTTGGTCACGCTCTTTTTGATTCGTTTCGATATTATGTATTGCAGTAATTTCGGTAATTTTGCGAATACCTTCTGAATCAAAAATATTATTTGGATCAAGGGCTGATTTAGGGGTTTGCTCTAAATAGTCGATGGCCACATCTTCTAACGCATAACCATTGAGATCTTTACCAATCACATCAACAATACGATCACGGAAATTTTGTCTATCTTCAAATAATTTCGATAACTCAAATTGTTTGCCGACGGTTTTTAAGGCTTCAGAGAATTTAGCACTAAATAATGTACTCACGGCTTGATGATCTGATGCTCTATCTACACCAATCGCTTTAGCGACTTTTAATACATCTTCCGTCGTTTCATTAACACGCAGGTAGAAGGCGACAGTAATATCTGCACGTAAATTATCTTGGCAAATTAATCCATCTTTACCACGGCGATCGACTTCTAAGGTTAAAAGCGAAATACGCATAAACTCTTTTTTGTAGATAACCGGATAAACTAAAGCCCCAGTAAAATGAACTTTAGGTTGTGATGTCATGTCGTTAACAATTAATGCTGTACCTTGTGGAACCTTAATATAAAACGCTTTGAATAAACCAAAGAGTCCTAAAATAACTAAGATCACACAGCCAATAATTGTTAAGAAAGGCATAACGAAAGCCAAATCCATACATTTTTCTCCATAGGTTCAGACGATGTCGTCATTTTTAATCTTAATGTGTCTGTTAACTTATTTTCCTTTCACCGAATTTATCATTAGCGGTGAAATTCATCTTCCGTTACGACTTGATAACTATGAGTAGGCGCGTCATAACTAATAATAATTACGCTATCCCCTCGTTTAATATTTTCTGTTGCTGGCGCTCTGATCTGTAAAATTAAACCGGCACCACCATCTTCTAATAGGGCTTCACCTTTATTTTCTGTGACATATTCGGAGCGTACTACAGCAAATTTTCCTACTAGTTGGTGAACTGATTTAGGTTTGCTACGAGAAATGAGCTTATTGCGGATTGGTTTTAAGCATAGCGCTGTTAAATTAAGAGAAACAAAGCTGATGATAATAAAAGCAATAAAGCCGATAACATAACGCAATAAATCTGTTTCAATAAAACGAATAAACCAATGTACGCAAAAGTAACTAATAAACCAGCCGAACAAAGTGAAGAAGGTTAATATAATGGTTACCGGAATGCCGGCAAGCCCTAATTTAGTTAGCCAACCCGCAAGGCCCGTCGCATCGACATCTAATTCGCTATCGATATTAAATAAATCGATATCTAATAGTCCAAAAGCAGCACATAGCCAATAAAAGAGGATAATAATAAGTAAGGCACTAAAGATAATGCTAGGAAAGGCTAAGCTATTTTGGAAAAAAAGGTTCATAAAGCGTTCTCTTAAATTAACGAGATGAGCGTGTCTCTTTTAGGTTAATACTAATAATACTATGTTAAATGGTTGCAAAAACATGTGGTTGAGAACACATTTTGTCTATCTTAATTTATTTTTATGTTCATTGGTAGTTAAGATAAATGACTGAGATAGCAATAAGATAGTATTAATTCTTCTGTATTAGAAAATCAGATCATTCTTTAAAAAAGATAAAAGTGATTTTACTCTGATGGCAATACCTTATCTTAAGGTAATAATTATTTTGTTGTGCAAAAAATAAATATATTGAGTGAATATTCTATTTCATTAAGAAGATAGGGGTATTGTTGAAAAATACTGAAGAAAAGATCGACTAAAAATAGTAACCACAATAAAAAATGGGTAATAATATTAAATGATTTTTTTTAGTTGATAAAAATGATAAATTTATTGCTGTCATAGAACTAAAAGCTCACCAATAAAAGGATATTTTATGCGTAAGTTAGTCGTTGGTTTGGTTTTGCTTCTTATCATTATTTTTGTTGTATTGATTAATGCTTATAATAAAATCCAGAAGAATGACGAGTTAGTTACTGCGGCGGCATCAGAATTATTAAATCAATATCAACGTCGTTTAGATTTGATCCCTAATCTAGTCAATACAGTTAAAGGGTACTCAAATTATGAAAGCCAAGTATTACAAGATGTTGTAAAGGCAAGAGCGTCTGTTGGACAAATTAATGTCAATACGCGTTTATTTGAAAATTCTACACTTGCTACGAGTTATCAAAAAGCACAGGATGATTTGGGCAAATCTTTATCACGTCTTTTAGCTATTTCAGAAAGATATCCTGACTTGAAAGCTAACACATTATATCAAGATCTGATGGTGCAATTAGAGGGAGCCGAAAATCGTATCTCTGTTGCTAGAGGGCGATATATCGAGGCAGTTCGTCATTATAATACTCAGATTAGACAGTTTCCTTATAACTTCATAGCTATCGTTATGGGATATGATAAAAAAGTCAATTTCACTGTTGAGAGTGAACAGGAAATAAAAGTAACACCAGTGGTGGACTTTGCCTCATGATACGTAAGGTTTTATTCTTATTCTCTTTGTTCTTATTTAGCTTTAGCGTGATAGTGAGTGCATCAGCGAATGATATTCCTCAACTAAAAACAGATAGAGTGATTGATAGTGCAAATTTATTGACTGCACAACAATTCAAAGCGTTAAATACTTTATTGGTTAACTTCGAAAATAGTCGTAATGATGGATCACAATTTGTTGTCTATATCGTTCCAACGACAGGGAAAGAAACCATCGAATCCTTTGCTTTTCGTGTTTTTAATCAATGGAAGATAGGCAGAAAAGGGAAAGATAATGGATTATTGCTCGTGGTGGCAATTAATGATCGTAATGTTCGTTTTGAAGTCGGGTATGGCTATGAGGGAGCATTAACTGATGTACTGGCAGGACGAATTATTCGCAATGAAATGTTGCCATTTTTTCGTTCAAATAATTATTATGCAGGCATCGAACAAGGGGTTAAAAATGCTATTCAAGCCGTTAATCATGAACCAATAAGTTTCACTAACTCACAGATAAATACTAATACACTTAAAATATTCCACACACATTTTATCCTAATTTATTTGGTAATATTAGGCGGTGTTTATTGGTTTCAGTTGATATTCTCGACGCGAAAAATAAAAACCAAAATTAATCAATTATTAGCGCCTAGAGGAAGAAAAAAGAAAAATCCAGCAGACCAAAAAGGTAAGTTAAGTATAAAGCAACGTAAACAGTTGAAAAATTATCTGCAATATTCGTACTATTTTCCTACATTTTCAACGTTATTTTTCCCCATGACACTCTGTTTTGCGGCGGTGATGTTTTATACACAAGTCTTTCTTGATGGTATTATTGATAATTTTGTTTTAGTGATAATAGTCATATTGTCATTATTATGTAATTTTATCGTATTAGTGGTTTTATTTGGTATTATCAACCTGTTATTTCCAATTTATCGGCAACAACGAAAAGAATGGAAAGCGATTTGTGTCGCTAGTCCGTTTGGTTCACCGTTTAATCAACTGCCATATTCAAAACGTATTCGTAGACGTAGTGGTTATTCAGGCTCTGGTGGTTATTCGAGTTCGTCTTATTCATCAAGTTCATCAAGTTCATCAAGCTCTTCTAGTTCTTCTAGCGGTGGTGGCGGTGGTTCGAGTGGTGGTGGGGGCGCTTCAGGGAGTTGGTAGAGGAATATGTCGCTATTTTTATCTTATGATGCAATCACCAGAGCGTAATCTGCATGTTGTGAAAAGGCTATTAGGGCATGCCAGTATTACATCGATATTAGAATACATTGATGAAAGTGTTGATAACTTGCGAGATATACTTGAAGCGGAATTAATGGGGCGAGAATATTAGAAGTAGTATTTGACTACGATATAAGTAAATGCGGTAGAGAGTAGTAAAAATAAAAAAAAACAGCCTTGCAAAACAAGCCTGTTTTATTTAAGAGTTTCAATATAAGATGATAATATCAAAATATATTTTTCTAACCCTTAGTTGTTCTCTCAGCTATTTAAATTGCTGATTAACAAGTTTTAAAATGGTGCCCGGACTCGGAATCGAACCAAGGACACGGGGATTTTCAATCCCCTGCTCTACCGACTGAGCTATCCGGGCAACGAGGCGCATTAAACCGTATTCAGCGTGATGCGTCAACGTCTTTTTAATAAAAAATGCAAAAATAAGTTTGTTTGCTCTCTTTTTATTCTATTTGAGTCTGATTTTTCAGCACAAGCGATTTTCTAATAAAAAATGCTTAAATAACAATCAGTAAAGATAGTCCATTTTTATCTTTTAAAGAGATATTTTTCCTTTGCTTATCACTTAACCGCTTTTCTCTTCCTCTCATCGAGAGTAATGGAATAAGAGAATTAAATGAGCAATTACTCTAATTGCAATGTTGATATGCAATCAGCTTAGCGCACCATTTTTACGACATTGGGCGATTTTAAGAATATCTTGAGCTAATAGTTTTGCTGTAGTGATATCGTCAGCGCGACGATTGACCATTAAGCGACTTAAACAGCCTTCTAAGATGAGTTCCATTTGTTTAGCGACTAACTCACTATCTTCAAGATCAAGCTTGCGTAGTAGCGTTCTAGAGTATTCAAATGAGCTTTGCTTTTGGCGCTGGCTTAACTGATGGATTTGTGAATGCTCATCAGGATAAGCACTACAAGCAGCGACAAACAAACAGCCTGGGAAACGATTTTTTTCTAAGCGCATAGCCAGCTGATCGTAACGTGCTAGTAATTTTTGCTCTGTGGTCAGCGTTTCATCTAACATCACTTGACGTTGCCAAATATCAATTTGCTGTCCATGATGGCGTAGACAATCAAAAATTAACGCGTCTTTATCAGGCCAAAAAGGTTGGAGTTCAGATTCAGTAATAGCAAATCCCTGCAATAACTCAGGCAACGTAGCGGCAAGCCCATGTTGCTCTAATTGGATAAGTACGTGGTCTAATAATGCTTCACGTTGCACGGAAATCTCCTTAAATCATAGTGTCGCAAGAGCACCATAATTAACAGATTTTAATCAGAAATGAAAGTCACAGACGCTAGAGGGATAGCGTCAAAATAAAATCCCCTCATCCATTTGGGTGAGGGGACTTATTTTTATATCTAGTTAAAAAGTAAAGCTTTTTGCAATGTCTTTTTAAATATTGGTTTTAAACTACAAAATCATACCGCCGAAGAGGAAACCAAATCCGACCGCTAATATCACACCGATAGTACCAGGGATAAAGAATGGATGGTTAAAGACTAATTTACCAATACGAGTTGTACCAGTGTCATCCATTTGAACGGCAGCAACCAGTGTTGGGTAAGTTGGCAGAATAAATAGACCAGAAACGGCTGAGAATGATGCAATTGCTGTTAATGGAGAAACACCTAAAGCTAAAGCCATTGGCATTAATGCTTTTGCTGTTGCCGCTTGTGAATATAATAAGGCAGAGCAGAAGAAGAAAATAACCGCTAATAACCAAGGATGACCTGTGATTAAATCACCGGCAGTCAGTTTGATCCAATCGATATTACTTGAAACGAAAGTATCACCTAACCAAGCAACACCCAGAATACAAATACATGCACTCATACCTGCTTTAAATGTACTTGAGTTTAAGATGTTATCTGTTTTAACTTTACAGAAAACAGTGATAAGGGTTGCCACACTCAGCATAATGATAAGGATAGCGTTAGTGGTGTTCATTAACGGCTCTTTTACAATGCCTAAACTTGGGCTATTGATAATGGCATAAGTGACCACACAAATAACACCAAGTAAGAATAGCATTACAGAAGATTTAGCACCCGGTAATGTTTCTCTACGCTCTTTACTATTACGTAATTCAACTAGACCTTGCTCTAAACGTTGACGATAAATCGCATCATCAGACAGTTTTGAGTTAAATACCCAAGAGATGATGAATGACATCAGAATAATAGCAAGGAAGGTCGCTGGTAATAAAATAGATAACAGAGTGATATAACTTACTGTATTACCTTCACCGACCATTGCAGGGTTTTCCATGACAGATGCCATATAAACAACCGCAGCAGAAATAGGTGATGCTGTAATACCAATTTGCGCAGCAACCACACCTGTTGATAATGGGCGACAAGGTTTGATGCCTTGCTCTTTAGCAACTTCAGCAATAACAGGTAATGTAGCTAAAGAGATATTACCTGTACCTGCAAAGAGAGTTAATAAATAAGTCACAATTGGCGCAAGTATTGTGATGTATTTAGGATTACGTCTTAATAGTTTTTCTGTTTGATCAACTAAATAATCTAAACCACCAGCAACCTGCATCGCAGAGATTGCGGCAATAACAGCCATAATGATGGAGATCACATCAAAAGGGATAGTACCTGGTTTAACACCGATAGCGGCTAATACTAACACCCCTAAACCACCGGCAAACCCGATACCAATTCCTCCTAGTCTCGCACCGAGGAAAATGGCCAGCAGAACGATAATCAATTCTACGGCTAACATAGCGTTTACTCCTTGAGATAATTAAAAAAATGAGAAAGATAAGTTAAATTTTTGTTTTTACAATCAAGTAAAAAGGCACGTCTCTTAAAGAGTCCGTGCCTTGTATTTTTAAGAGCTCATTCTTATGTTTAACATGATTATGTTATGAAACATAAATATTAATCATCGAAGCGTTTTGCTTTGTAAGCCGGGTGTTTTAGGTTCTCAACAGAGAAGATATCATCCAGTTGTTCTTCAGTTAATAAGCCACGTTCTAATACCACTTCACGTACGCTCTTACCTGTTTCTGCACAAATTTTACCAACGATGTCGCCGTTATGGTGACCGATGAATGGGTTTAGATAAGTTACGATACCGATTGAGCTAAATACGAAGTGTTCACAGATTTCTTTATTAGCAGTGATACCATCAACACATTTTTCAACTAAGTTACGGCAAGCGTTGCTTAATAGAGAAATTGATTCAAACATTGCTTGACCAATAGCCGGTTCCATTACGTTTAATTGTAATTGACCTGCTTCAGCTGCCATGGTGACGCAAGTATCATTACCGATAACTTTAAAGCAAGCTTGGTTCACAACTTCTGGGATAACTGGGTTTACTTTAGCTGGCATGATTGAAGAGCCTGCTTGTAATTCTGGCAGGTTAATTTCTTTCAGGCCGGCACGAGGACCAGAAGAAAGTAAACGTAAGTCATTACAGATTTTAGACATTTTCACTGCTAGACGTTTTAATGCAGCGTGAACCATTACGTAAGCACCACAGTCAGAGGTTGCTTCGATTAAGTCTTCAGCTGGAACGCAAGGTAAACCAGTTACTTCTGCTAATTTTTCAACAGCTAATTTTTGGTAGCCAGGTGCAGTATTTAAACCAGTACCGATAGCAGTTGCACCTAAGTTCATTTCTAACAGTAATTCAGCAGTACGTTTTAGGTTTTTGATTTCTTCTTTCATTAATACTGAGAAAGCGTGGAATTCTTGGCCTAAAGTCATTGGTACAGCATCTTGTAATTGAGTACGACCCATTTTCAGGATGTCTTCAAATTCAGTTGCTTTTCTATCAAAACCTGCTTTCAGTAACTCAATAGACTCAGTTAATTTAATAACAGAGTTATAAACTGCGATACGGAAACCACAAGGATAAGCGTCGTTTGTTGATTGGCTCTTATTCACGTGATCGTTAGGGTTCAGATATTGATATTCACCTTTTTGATGACCCATTAATTCCAAACCGATGTTTGCGATAACTTCGTTAGTATTCATGTTTAATGAAGTACCAGCACCACCTTGGAATACATCAACTGGGAATTGATCCATGTGTTTGCCTGTTTCTAAAACAACATCACAGGCTTTGATAATCGTATCAGCGATTTCGCGAGGAATAGTGTGAAGCTCTTTGTTTGCTAATGCAGCGGCTTTTTTCACCATGACCATACCGCGGATGAATTCTGGAACATCATTGATTGTACGATCACTGATGTAGAAGTTTTCAATTGCACGTAAAGTGTGGACGCCGTAGTAAGCATCAGCAGGAACTTCTCTTTTACCTAACAGGTCTTCTTCGATACGAGTTTTATTTGACATGAGAACCTTCTTATTAAAATTTTAACTGTCTAGTTATGCGCTTGTTAATAAAATATATCGTTAACGGTTAATAATGTAATATAACTTACCGTTTTGCTTGGTACTGACACGATCATATTCGGGTTGTAAGCAAATACCTTTAAGCTGGATCACTTTATAAGTAAATAACGCTGAATTATTTTCTTTTTGTGATCTATCTCATGGATTTTACAGTTCTACTTCTCTTTTTATGCTCCCTTGAAAAGGAGGATTAGGCTCCCCATTATTATGTAGATAAACTAAGAAAAAGCGAGTGTATAAGCTGTTAGCTTAGAGGTGGTTCACACTCCTTTCTATTAATAATATGAATCTTTTTTATAAAAGGAGAACCAAGTGCGTTGGCTCCCATTAATTGTTATCTGCCTTCTTATTTATATAGAAGCTGTGATTTTTGTGCATGTTGCCTCTTCAATTGGCGTTCTTACAACCCTATTCCTAGTGGTACTGACTTCTTGTGTCGGGATCTCTTTGGTCAAAAATCAAGGTGTGAAAAATATTGCTTCAATGCAACAAAAATTAGCCATGGGAGAAGTGCCTGCGGCTGAAATGGTGAAAAGCGTTTCGTTGGTGTTGGCAGGGATTTTGTTATTGATCCCTGGCTTCTTTACTGATTTCCTCGGCTTACTTTTATTGTTACCCCCATTACAAGCGCTATTGGTAACAAAACTGATTACGCGTATCAAAATTTATACCCCCGGACAGGGTGGAAATGGCTTTTCTTCCCATCAAGGTGGGAGTACTTTTGAAGGTGAATATCAACGTAAAGAAGATTCACCTAGTAAGCAACTGAATAATAAGGATGAACATCAGGATAATGACCATTTTTCTGATAAAAAATAATTAACTATAAGCATAATCATCTAAAAAGGGGATTTTTTGAAAAAAAACACTTTTCTCCCCCTTGAAGTTTTATTGGATGCCCCCACTTGTATCGTCATGGTACTGGTTCATCTTAGGCACTGGTATCAACCTTAATCCTGATATGGACTTTTTTATAGGAGATCTATTAATGAAGATTCGTCCATTACATGACCGTGTTATTGTTAAACGTAAAGAAGTCGAAGCTAAATCAGCAGGTGGTATCGTACTGACTGGCTCTGCAGCGGGTAAATCAACTCGTGGCGAAATCTTAGCAGTTGGTAACGGCCGTATTATGGAAAACGGTGAAGTCAAACCACTCGATGTTAAAGTTGGCGATATCGTAATTTTTAACGATGGTTATGGTGTTAAATCAGAAAAAATTGATAACGAAGACGTGCTTATCATGTCTGAAAGCGACATTTTAGCAATTGTAGAAGCATAATTTTTCTCTTTTAAGATCTTCTTAAACTGAACGAATTCAAAGGAAATATACGATGGCAGCTAAAGACGTCAAATTCGGTATAGACGCTCGTAATAAAATGTTACGTGGTGTTAATGTTCTTGCAGATGCAGTTAAAGTAACTTTAGGCCCTAAAGGTCGTAACGTTGTTTTAGATAAATCTTTCGGTGCACCTGTTATCACTAAAGACGGTGTTTCTGTTGCCCGTGAAATCGAATTAGAAGATAAATTCGAGAATATGGGTGCTCAGATGGTGAAAGAAGTTGCTTCTAAAGCTAATGATGCGGCAGGTGACGGTACTACAACTGCAACAGTGTTAGCACAAGCAATTATCGCCGAAGGCTTAAAAGCAGTTGCCGCTGGCATGAACCCTATGGATCTGAAACGCGGTATCGATAAAGCCGTTGTGGGCGCAGTAGAAGAACTGAAAAAACTGTCTGTTCCATGTTCAGATACTAAAGCTATTGCTCAAGTAGGTACTATTTCTGCTAACTCTGATGAAACCGTTGGTACTCTGATTGCTCAAGCAATGGAAAAAGTGGGTAAAGAAGGTGTCATCACTGTAGAAGAAGGTACTGGCTTAGAAGATGAGCTGGATGTTGTTGAAGGTATGCAGTTTGACCGCGGTTACCTGTCTCCTTACTTCATCAACAAACCAGAAACAGGTACAGCTGAGTTAGAAAATCCATTCATCCTATTAGTTGATAAAAAAGTCTCTAATATCCGTGAATTACTTCCTGTTTTAGAAGGTGTTGCTAAAGCAAACAAACCTCTGCTGATCATTGCAGAAGATGTTGAAGGTGAAGCACTGGCAACATTAGTCGTCAACAACATGCGTGGTATCGTGAAAGTTGCTGCGGTTAAAGCACCAGGTTTTGGTGATCGCCGTAAAGCAATGTTACAAGATATCGCTATTCTAACTAATGGTACTGTGATTTCTGAAGAAATCGGTATGGAGTTAGAAAAAGCAACGCTGGAAGATTTAGGCCAAGCGAAACGTGTTGTTATCAACAAAGATACGACAACCATCATCGATGGTCTGGGTGAACAAGAGGCTATCAGTGGCCGTGTTGCTCAAATCCGTCAACAAATCGAAGATGCAACTTCAGATTACGATCGTGAAAAACTGCAAGAGCGTGTGGCTAAATTAGCTGGCGGTGTTGCGGTAATTAAAGTCGGTGCGGCAACTGAAGTTGAAATGAAAGAAAAACGTGCTCGTGTTGATGATGCTCTGCATGCAACTCGCGCAGCAGTTGAAGAAGGCGTTGTTGCTGGTGGTGGTACTGCACTTGTTCGCGTTGCTAATGCGCTGCGTGAAATGACAGGTGATAACGAAGAACAAACAGTTGGTATCCGTGTTGCACTACGTGCAATGGAAGCGCCAATGCGTCAAATCGTTGCTAACGCAGGTGAAGAGCCTTCTGTGGTAGTTAACGATGTGAAAGCAGGCCAAGGTAACTACGGTTATAACGCTGCAACAGAAGCTTATGGCGATATGATTGAAATGGGTATCTTAGATCCAACTAAAGTGACTCGTTCTGCTCTGCAATTCGCAGCTTCTATCGCAGGTCTGATGATCACCACTGAAGCTATGGTGACAGATTTACCTAAAGACGAAAAAATGGATTTAGGTGCTGCTGGTGGAATGGGCGGCATGGGTGGAATGGGCGGCATGATGTAATTCATCAGCTAGCTGTTTTACACCAAAAACCCGAGCTTAGGCTCGGGTTTTTTTACATAATAAGTCGTTCTGGCTGTTTATATCATTTTTATCCAAAGCACCGTAAAACCCCGTCCTTCAGGTCGGGGATATAAGGCGCGGTTTTTTAACTAACTCGGTGTTTCCTGTTGCTCAATGTACTGGCGGATAATGGATATTGGTGCGCCACCACAACTCCCCGCGAAATAACTCGGCGACCAAAGAACCCCCTTGTAGTAATAACGTTGGGCAATATCAGGACGATCACGTCGAAGTAATCGACTCAATACCCCTTTAAGGCTGTTAACCAGATTAGATATCGCCAGTTTTGGCGGGTAATTAATCAGTCAATGAACGTGATCCCGTTCCCCATCCATTTCAACCAGTTCAACATCAAAATCAGCACAAACACTGGCAAAGTAGCCTCGCAATTTTTCAATTGCATCCTGATCAAATATTTTTCGCCGGTATTTTGTGACAAAGACCAAATGGACGTGCATCAGGAATACACAATGTCTGCCACGGC
>NZ_CAWQGX010000004.1:0-4784 GCF_963894685.1 Proteus sp. G3927
AAGTCAGCTTGTTCAAGATTGAATTACTGGCGACTTACCGAAAGGAAGGAAGCGAGTGATTAAAACCGAATTTGCTTGGCGGCCATAGCGCGGTGGTCCCACCTGATCCCATGCCGAACTCAGAAGTGAAACGCCGTAGCGCCGATGGTAGTGTGGGGTCTCCCCATGTGAGAGTAGGGAACTGCCAAGCATCAATATTTAGGCTGTGTCAGCCGGTGACAATAAGCCACTAGTGCTGATATGGCTCAGTTGGTAGAGCACACCCTTGGTAAGGGTGAGGTCCCCAGTTCGAATCTGGGTATCAGCACCATAAAAAATTATTGATAACTACATAAACAGATAGTTATATACAGAATTTGCTTAGCGGCCATAGCGCGGTGGTCCCACCTGATCCCATGCCGAACTCAGAAGTGAAACGCCGTAGCGCCGATGGTAGTGTGGGGTCTCCCCATGTGAGAGTAGGGAACTGCTAAGCATTAAATAAGACGAGAAAGCCAACCCAATGGGTTGGCTTTTTTGCATTTGTTTTTCTTTATTCTTAATGATCATCATACCTAGAAGATTACGGGTATCTTTTTAACTTACTCTTATTACCTATCAACATCTCACTCGCGCTATCCTCACAGCAGGTTGACTGTTAAACTAAGCTATCAGCTAAATGAGGTCGACTTTCATGAATGAACCTATTTCATTGCAATCATTTAATACATTTGGTTTGAAAGCCAATGCTCGTCATATAGAAACGGCAAAGAATACAGATGAACTCTGTCGGTACTGGCAAAATGCTCAAGACCAAAAACTGCCTATTCTTATTTTAGGCGGAGGGAGTAATGTTCTATTCATTGAAGATTTTAACGGTACGGTGATTAGAAACTGTATTTCTGGCATTGAAATTACAGAAGATGAGCAACAATGGCATATTCATGTTGGGGCAGGTGAAAATTGGCATAACCTTATAAAGAGCTTAATTGAAAAGCATATTTATGGGTTAGAAAATCTCGCTTTAATCCCTGGTAATGTTGGGTCTGCTCCCATACAAAATATTGGTGCTTATGGTAAAGAATTAAAAGACGTTTGCGCCTATGTTGATATTGTTGAGTTAAGCACTGGTAAAGTCACGCGTTTAACAAATGAAGAGTGCCAATTTGGCTATCGCGACAGTATTTTTAAACATCACTATCAGCAAGGTTATGCAATTATTGCCGTTGGTTTAGTGCTGAATAAACATTGGGAACCTATTTTGACCTATGGTGATTTAGCTAAATTATCACCAGAAACAGTCACACCACAGATAGTATTCGAATCTGTATGCGGTATGAGGACAAGTAAATTGCCGGATCCTGCTCTTACAGGTAATGCGGGTAGTTTTTTTAAAAATCCTATTGTTGATATAAAACTTGCACAACGCTTAAAAAGTAAATATCCATTTTGCCCTCAATATGTACAACATAATGGTGTAAAACTTGCTGCAGGCTGGCTTATTGATCAATGTGGTTTGAAAGGTTATCAGAGCGGTGGCGCTGCTGTGCATACAAAACAGGCATTGGTATTAATTAATAAAGAAGGCAAGGCAAGTGGGCGCGATATTGTTAATTTAGCAAGTTATATTCGCCAAAAGGTATTTGAACGTTTTGGAGTCCAATTAGAGCCGGAAGTGCGTTTTATTGGACGGCATGGCGAGATTAACGCGGTGGATGCTATTTCATGAAAGAGACATCAACTCCTCTATTACTCATCAATATCCTTGCTGATGGTGAGCTCCATTCAGGAGAACAATTAGGCGAAAGTTTGGGGATGACACGGGCAGGGATTAATAAGCATATCAAGACATTGCGTAGCTGGGGTATCGACATTCATACAGTGGCAGGTCAGGGTTATCAGCTAGATGCACCGATGAACCTGTTAAACAGTGAACGTGTCAATCGAGGCATTCAAGGTGCACCAGCTCGTGTGATACCGGTTATTGATTCAACTAACCAGTATATGATACAGCGTATTAGTGAATTAACCTCCGGTGATGTTTGTATTGCTGAATATCAATCTGCAGGGCGTGGGCGTAGAGGGCGGCAATGGATCTCTCCTTTTGGTCGTAATCTATATCTCAGTATGTATTGGAAATTGGATCAAGGGCCTGCTGCAGCAATCGGGCTAAGTTTAGTTGTTGGTGTGATCCTTGCTGAAGTTTTACAGCAATTTGGTGCGAATGGTGTCAAAGTTAAATGGCCAAACGATCTTTACTTAAATGATAAAAAATTATCTGGGATCTTGGTTGAATTAACGGGAAAAACAGGTGATGTTGCGCATATTGTTACTGGCATTGGTATTAATATCGCCATGAGTAACAATCAAAAAGATGCAATAAACCAACAATGGATTAATTTAGAGCAGGTAGGGATAAAAATAGATAGGAATCAGTTGGCTTGTGAAATCACTAATGCGCTAAGAAAAGCATTTGTACAATTTGAAAAACAGGGGTTATCTGCTTTTATTGAACGTTGGAAAAGTTTAGATAATTTTATTGATAGGCGTGTTAAATTAATTATTGGTGACAAAGAGATCTTTGGTATCGCTAAAGGTATTAATGAGCAAGGGGCGTTACTTTTAGAACAAAACAATAAAATAGTACCCTATATTGGTGGTGAGATATCGCTACGAAGTGCACCATAATTGGTTTATTTTGCTACAATTTTCATATTAAAATATGCTCTCTAAAATAGGTAAAGAGAGCATATTTAAATTTAATCCGCCTATTTATAGGGTGAGAATTGATAATTTATCTATTCTCTAAATAGGTAAGATTTATTTACGTAATCTAACGCTTTTAACCGAATGGTTATCACCTTTAGTCATAATCAAGCTGGCTCTTTCACGGGTTGGTAAAATATTTTGCTTTAGGTTTAAGCCATTAATTTCTTGCCAAATGGAAGACGCGATCTCAATAGATTCTTCGCGACTCAGCTTGGAATAATTATTGAAATAGGATTCGGGATCGGTAAATGCCCCTTCACGGAATTTTAAAAATCGGCTGATATACCAGTGTTTCAATAATGCTTCATCTGCATCAACATAAATGGAAAAGTCGACATAATCTGATACAAAAACATTATGTGGATCATGAGGGTAGTCTTGATTACTCTGTAATACATTGAGTCCTTCAAGGATCAAAATATCGGGTTGCTCAATGACCTGTTTTTTGTCTGGAATAATGTCATACACTAAATGAGAATAGACAGGTGCAGTCACTTGCTTTTTGCCCGATTTAATATCAGAGACAAAAGAGACAAGACTATGCATATCATAGGATTCAGGAAACCCTTTTTTCTTCATTATTCCGCGTTTTTTTAATTCCGCATTAGGTAATAAAAATCCATCAGTGGTAATCAAATCCACTTTCCGATGTTCAGGCCAACGAGTTAGCAAAGCTTGAAGTAAACGGGCAGTCGTACTTTTACCCACCGCTACGCTACCCGCTATACCAATGATATAAGGAATTTTGGCGTTATTTGTGCCTAGAAACTGTTCTAAGACAGCCTGACGACGTAAATTTGAACTGATATAGAAATTTAACAACCTTGATAATGGAAGATAAATTTCAATGACATCATCAATTGAGATTTCTTCATTAATGCCTTTAAGGTCGGCAATTTCTGTTTCTGTTAATGTTAAGGGGACCGAATTCCTTAACGTAGCCCACTGCTTTCTATCAAATTCTAAATAAGGGGTTGTAAAGCGTTCTTTGTTATTCATAAGCCAACATCTGCCTAGTATTCGCAGGTTGGACAGGCTGTTTAAAACACCCGTATCCGATAAAAAATAAACAGCATCATAACGAGTGATGTGGCAGAGGCGTAGAGATTTTTTACTTTTTTTCTGCTTTTTTTGACGCGAACTGAATAAATTTGTAAAAAAAGTACAAAAAATAGTCATAAAAAATAAAAATAAGCGTAGAATAAAAGCGTAAAAATAATTCTTTTAGGTGAATTTTACTGTTTAGTGATAAATCTAGGATTGTAGAGAGAATATTGCGTTGGATTTTCTTTGATTTTTTTGCTGTCATTTTGGTCGTTTTTTTCCTAAAAAATCAACAATACATACAAAAATGAACAAAATCTAAGCAAAAGAACAAATATCGCAATTTTTTTGTTGCATCATGACGAAAGTCCTCCTAGAATGCGCACCACTTAGCCGGCATAGCTCAGTTGGTAGAGCAACTGACTTGTAATCAGTAGGTCCCGAGTTCGACTCTTGGTGCCGGCACCATTTAAAATTTAGATTTGGTGGGATACCCAAGCGGCCAAAGGGAGCAGACTGTAAATCTGCCGTCACAGACTTCGAAGGTTCGAATCCTTCTCCCACCACCATTAATTCCTTACTTAAGTGTTTTCAAACCGTGAACACTTGAGTAGAATACAAAGCTGATTTTAAGTCAGGTAGCCGAGTTCTGCGGGCATCGTATAATGGCTATTACCTCAGCCTTCCAAGCTGATGATGCGGGTTCGATTCCCGCTGCCCGCTCCAGATGTGCTGATATAGCTCAGTTGGTAGAGCGCACCCTTGGTAAGGGTGAGGTCGGCAGTTCGAATCTGCCTATCAGCACCACTCCCCAATGTTCTTGCCTTCCTGATTAAAAATCTTAACAAGCATAGCTAATCGCTAGTTTAATTACTGCTTGGTTGATGTGGTGTAACCACCGATTCCGTGTCTTAGAGGGACAATTTAAATGTCTAAAGAAAAATTTGAACGTTCAAAACCGCACGTTAACGTTGGTACTATCGGCCACGTTG
>NZ_CAWQGX010000005.1:0-95028 GCF_963894685.1 Proteus sp. G3927
TTCTGGAAAAAATTCTTGTAAGCCCGTTCCAAATCTTTAAGTGACTGTTGTAACGGTTGTGATGGGGCTTCCTTCAACCATTGTGTCTCTGTGTCAGATTTCCACTCAATGAGCCATGAAGCCATTTTTGTATAGGGAATGTATTTATTCCCTGCTTCGTAATTCTCATTCTGACGTGCTAATGCCCGATTGAAAACAAAACGACAAGCCCCTGCAAAGCGTCTCATCTCACGCTCTTGCTGACCATTGGGTCTTAACTGGAATTTAAAGGCTTGTAGACGTTTCATATTACCTATTATACTTTGGTCTATGAAAAATGAAACTAATATTTGCCTTGGCAGGCATGTGTATTCCTGATGCATGCCCATTTGGTCTTTGTCACAAAATACCGGCGAAAAATATTTGATCAGGATGCCATTGAAAAATTGCGAGGCTACTTTGCCAGTGTTTGTGCTGATTTTGATGTTGAACTGGTTGAAATGGATGGGGGAGTTGTGGTGGCGCACCAATATCTATTATCCGCCAGTACATTGAGCAACAGGAAACACCTCGTTAGTTAAAAAACCGCGCCTTATATCCCCGACCTGAAGGACGGGGTTTTACGGTGCTTTGGATAAAATGGAAGCAATTCGACGGCCCATGTACTATCAATAATGGGTTGGCATTGTGTGCATTACACCACTCTGCCTTTGATATGGGCGTAATCAGTAATCAGTAATCAGTATTGATGATAATATGAAATTATTAGTTTCTAGCGGTGTGAATGGTAATCAAATGGTAGAGCAATTATTTTGGCAATTTTCAAATAAGGTAATTGGCCTACCTAAAAACACAAAAGAACATCCGAAGGATACATTTATCCATTGGCATCGTGAGCAAGTGTTTAAGCTATAAAATTAGCGGGTTGATGTTAAGTGTTTACCAATATCACTCAATATTTATAAGTCTCTTATCAAGAAAGAGACTGTATCTTGGCTCGGTTATTACAATACAAACTGTGATATATAAAATCTAATGACCATATCAACCTTTTTTACAAAAGACTCTTTTATTGCATGGTATTAGAGGCTGACTTCTACAAATATTTTTAAGATTATTATTTTCTCTTCAAGCAATTTTAATGGTTAACCTCAATGAATTACATAGCGCCATAGTTTTATTTTCAATTTTAGTATATGCCATTGCTGATCCTATTTTGGTAACAAATATCATCAACTGTCATACCTGAATCAGCAAGCTTTAAGATATTCACAATTTGAATTTTAGCAAAACGAACTTTTTTCATTATGGTCTCTGAAATTTTGGGGCTAAAATTTAATTATAGCTGTGTCATTTTTGGGGAGTGGGCAATGACGCATTTGCCTTTCTACTGTATCTTTCGACTACAAGCCTGACTCAATCAACGAACTACAGGCCATTGTTCTAAAACCATGTTCACAGACTTCTGTCTTAGTATCATAGCCCATTACACGTAATGCATTGTTTACCGTGTTTTCTCTCGGATTGTCATTATCGATAAAGACTAGCGAATGATTACCACAGAATTGATAGATCTGTTTTAAGATATCAATGGTTTGTCGGCTTAAAGGGACGTAGGTTTGACCTTAGTATACTTGGGAAGACTGAAAAATGGGGAAAAGCCTTGTAAACTTAAGATTTCAGATACAAAAAAGACGTCTGTTAACGTCCATTGATGTTCTTATGGTGTGAAGGCCGGACTCGCTTTTAATATGCAATGCATTGTTTTTGTTTAAAATAAATTAATAGAAAAAATTTTATATACTTAAATATATTCTCATCGGTTTAAATCTATCATTAGATTAGCTGTATCTCATAGAAACATGTAGTTTATCTATCTATTTAACTATAGAACATTTATTATTTAGACTATATAGTTACTCACTCATTTAGTAGGTAATATTATGGTAACAGTAACAAGAGAAATAATGAAAGAATGGATAATTGAATGCCTACAAGAAAAAGGCGGTAAAGCTTGGCCTCGTGAAGTCTCAAAATATGTTTGGGAGCACTATGAATCTAAGTTGAAGGCTTCCGGCAATATTTTATATACATGGCAATATGATATTCGTTGGGCAGCCCAGCAGTTAAGAAATGATGGTACTCTTAAAGCAGTGAATGGCAGAAGAGATTTGCCATGGGAGTTAGACTCATAGTTATGATAAATAGAACATTCTTATTATCAGTTTTAGCAAATTATAAATTGATACAACGCTATTTTAGGAGATGCTATACATCATATCTTACAATTTTTTTCAGCTTCCTGTACTAATTTTAAAAGAAGCTTTATGTCTAAACCAACATCACCATATGTAAAACTAGTTTCAACAATATTTTTTTTCGATTTGCGTAAATCATAATGAACATGATCAGGCCCATAAAAAATATCATGATGATCAGCTGAATCAACCCTAGATAGCGCCTTTCCTTCAGCACTTAAAATATTATAGGCATAATTTGATAAAGAATGTTGTCTAATTACTATAGTAATTCCAGAATGTCTACGGGCGGTTACAGTATTTCCATCAACTTTAATAATCGAACATTCAAGACTTGTTTTAAGAACATCACAAGTCTGCTCGAGACATTCTTCAATAGTTAATGGGGATGTTTTTGAAAATATGACTCTACCTCCCAAATGTTCTGAGAGATAATTCAGTAGTGTTGATTTATCCTGAGATGCTACCTCATGTTCCAGACATAGTTGCATACCAATCATAATTTCTGAGTCTCCATAAATTGTACTGGTTGCTACTCGATCTGTTTCTACACCACAAACTAAACATTTCCCATTGGAAGATAGCCAAACCCCTTGATTTACAGACGTATTCTTCAACCTCCCACCAAGTAAACCATTAAACAAATTTGAATCCATATTTCTTTTATTCAACCACACTTTATAACGCTGCATATATCCAACATCATCGATTAATTTTGAAAAATTAGTATCATCTATAGGATTCAGTTTAACTCCATTATTTTCAAGATAGCTACCTATTCGAGCAAACAAAAAAAGGTCACTTGATTTCATAAAATAAATTCTAGCTGCTGGAAAATGAGTTGTTGGCTTATACAAGGCATTTATATGTAAAACATCAGCACTAATATAAACATGAACATCATTTGCATCGCGCATCATCCAAAGTAATTCTTCTTTATTAAGCATTTCTATGGTTAAAACAGGTTTTCTTTCCTGTAGTACATTTCCTCCCAAACACTGAATCATACTATCTACAGCCGAACCACTTAACTTAAGATTAATACAATCAGTTATTACATCTGTTAGTTTCACTATACTCTTCCTTATTTTTATTTAATTTCACAATAATCAAATTATAAAATAGCTTATCAAGCATTCAATAATTTCATTCCTAATTCCTCACCAAATAATCACAATATTGCCTTGATAAAATATCTTCTAGTATCAATTAACATAAAATGTATTTGAATAGACTGACTCCTATTTTTATATATGAATTCTTATTTACTAAAATGCTCATACATCTCTTCTGTCATAACCCACAGTGCCTTATTCAATTTGATATCGCCATTAATACCATTTTCACTGAGCGCGTCCGCGCTTGCTTACCTTTTGCATTTCTACCTGATAATCCTCCTTTGATTAAATTCTCCTGCAAACGTTGGTACACAGTCCACAGAGCATCTTTCTTATCCTCCCAACGACGAGGCTGTAATGGTAGGGATATAGGTATAACGGTCACTTCTCGACTCATGTTTTTCTTCAGAGAAAACACTGGGTACGGTACAAAATAATTCTTCCATCGTTAATGGCCGGTCACGACGAATACTGTTGGCACGCCCAAAGCGTGAGGCTAATCGACTCATCATCAATCCTTAAATAATTTATTAGTTAGATAAATACGTTAAATACAGTGAAATAATGCAGACAGAGATAAGAACAATGGGGTGAATATAGGAGCGAGGAAAGCGTAAAATGCGTAAAATAGATTAATCAATTAGGTAGAAGATAGCCTCTGCTTCAGGGTGCTGTGAAGCAAAATCCTGTAGTTGATAAAAACGTTCGCACATCACCTCTCTTTCTGTTTTAAATGACCACACACTAGAAACCAATAAACACACGACAATACCCATCACTTGAGGAGAAACCTGCGATTCATGCCTATTATGAGAGTTGATTAAAAGCATGTGCTCTTCCGATAAATCAGGGTAAAGGTAAGCTCCTTGATTTGATAAAGTACAAAACGACCAAAAACCCCGTGATAGTCAGGACATAATTGGTCGAGGGTGTGAAAGATAACGGATTCTATTTTTAACCATTGTGGAATAGCCGCAAAGATATTGTCTTCAAAACTTTTTAATACTCGATGGCTATGCCCTTCAGACCACTTCTTATTGGTTGCATGCCAATCACGTGCAACCTTCTCGAATGTATTAAATTCTTTTTGTTGCTCTTCTTTCACTTCTTTGCGTTTTTCGCTTGGATCAAATCCGTTAGCAATTAACTTTCTAGCGGCATCTCTTTTCTCTCTGGCTTCTGCGAGTGAAATATCAGGGTAAACACCCAGCGCTAACATTTTTTGCTTACCGCCAAAGCGATACTGTAAACGCCAATATTTTGAGCCGTTGATATGTACCATCAAGTGCATACCATCACCATCGGTCAATTTATACGATTTATCCAGAGGCTTGGCAGCCCTGACTTTAGCATCAGTAAGAGCCATGATTTATCACCTTGCGTTGGTACAAACTATTATCGAATCGAGAGATACCAACACATATACCAACAGCAGGTACTTGATGTGGGTTGACCTTAGTATACTTGGGAAGACTGAAAAGTGGGGAAAAGCCTTGTAAACATTGGATTTAAGACGCAAAAAAAGACGTCCGTTGACGTCCATTGATGTTCTTATGGTGCCGAAGGCCGGACTCGAACCGGCACACCCGAAGGCGGTTGATTTTGAATCAACTGCGTCTACCAATTCCGCCACTCCGGCACTGAAGTGTGTTTGGAAAACAGGCTCATTATACTTGCGTGAGGAACCCTCGCAACAATTATTGTTGGTTTTCAGTTTGATTGGCGAAAAAAAGTGCATTTATCTTATCGTTCTTCTATGAATGGGGCAAACTTGTAACATTCATCTATCGATAAGCAACATTGAATTTAACAAGTCTCAATCCCTAAGTCTCTTAGCACACTGACTTCATTTATTTGTGCATAATGGATTATCTTCTGTTGTCATCGTTATAACTGAGCAGTAGATAAAATCGATATATTAAATTATATATAACGAGATATAAAAAAAGGATCAAAACTGGGTTAGTGTTTTGATCCGACGGTACTGCAATTTAAGGGCTTAATTTTATTTTTATGACTATCGTTATTTTTTTAATGTCACTGCCCTTTTCTTCCCTGGTGTAAGGAAGAATTTTTATTTTAAATAGAGTGTTATATTTAATATATATTGTTATTTAAAATAGATAGCCTCTAACTATTTCTTTACTATATAGTTAATAAATAGCTTTATTTGCCTATCTATTGATTTACTTACTGTTATTTAAACTATTTTTATTTTTTAAGATAATAATACTTAGTTAAATAAAAGTCTTATCTTTAAATAAAAAGCCCTCTATTAAAATAGATTTATTTATACTGATGATTCATTCATTATTATTTTATTACGGCGACGTTTTACTCTCTTTTTATTTATTCGCTTTCCTTTCATCTTGTTATGTTTTATTTCTCTTTGACTATTTTCCCTTGTTAATTTTGTTAATACGTCTTTACTCGCATTTAGTGTTTAGCTGTCGGTTTGATGAGATTATATTAAGTTTTCTTTGTATGTTTCACAACAATTAAAGTATTGCAAAGTATAACACGTAGAGTGAGTATCTTTACAAAAAACTTGAAAATGGATAATTTAAATATAGATTTAGAATATAAAACCAGAAACCAATTAATTTAAAGAATATAAATTCATTAATTAACATTTACTTGATAAACAACTGTTAACCGAATAATAAAGAAAAGCTAATAATAAAGTAAAAATAGGCAAAATTTAGGGGGGATTGTAACACCTTTGTAATACTTTCCTGTTTTTTTCACCCTTTTTATGTACAAAAAATAACCAATAATAAGATTTTTATGATGTCCTTCACAAAAAATCTCTTTGTAGAAGTCCTTCAGCCTATTTTACATCAACTTTTCATTAACCCACTATTGCTCTGATAGACATTCTTATTTCTGATAATATAATCAAAATTTGGTTTAAATCTGCTATAAAGGGGATGGTATGGGTATTGTTAGCTGGATCATGGCCGGTATTTTTATTGGGCTTGTTTTAGGTGCTGTACTAAAAATGATAAATAAAAACAAAAAGTAACGCGATAAAACAATCATCCATTTATGTTATGGCTGATTTATTTTGTTCTCTTTTCTTTCACCTTACTCGTTATGTTGATCATAAAATGAAAAAACATCTCCTAAAATATCTCCTCATTCCTGTTGCACTACTTACGCTCAATGCCTGTAGTCAACGAGCAACGGTAACGCCAACGTTACCCGCTAAGTTTAATCAACATAATGTGCCTGAATTGTCACAATGGCCAACCACCTTATCACCAAAGGCGAATAATAGTCGGGAGATTTTTGATAAGTATGCTCAGCAGATTTATCAAAAGAGTAACCCTCAAGGGATGGTGATTGTCATGATTAACAATACGCAATCTCTTAATCGTGCTTTTGGTACTACAAGCCCCAATAGCCGTCAAACCCCGTCAATGAACTCATTAATACGTATTGCTTCTATTACTAAATTAATGACGAGTGAAGTGATGTTAAAATTACAAGATGATGGCAAGTTGTTGGTTACTGATCCTCTGCAAAAATATAGTTATTATGGTGTCGATATTCCATTAGTGAACAATCAATCTCCTATTCGTCTTTATCATTTAGCTACCCATACCAGTGGTTTTCCTCGTGAACAACCCGGCGGAAAATGGGGTAGACCGGTTTTTATTTGGCCAACCCATGGCGATCGCTGGAACTGGCTAAAAAAAGCCTCTTTAACAACACCGGCGGGACAATCTGCCTCTTATTCTAATCTGGCTTATGATTTATTAGCAGATGCATTAGTGAAAGCCTCTGGTAAAAACTATCCTCAACTATTAAAACAGTATGTGACACAACCTGCGGGAATGCGTGATACCACGTTAACGCCAAATAGCACACAATGTCAGCGATTATTAATTGGTTATAGACCCAGCCCTTGTTCTGAGACTATCGCCGCCGCCGGAAGTGGGGGTGTTTATTCTACGCCTGCAGATATGCAACGTTGGATGCAAGGCTTTTTAAACTCAAATAATACGATGAGAAAAGCGACGGCCAGTAAAGAGCAGTCTATTTATTTTCCGCGCCAACGACTATCTTCTATTGAAGGGATGGATGTTGCAGGGCGAGCGGATGGCATTGGCTTAGGATGGGTTTATATGGCGCCTGCCAATGGTGTGCCTGCTATTTACCAAAAAACCGGCGGTGGCGGTGGTTTTAATACCTATATGGCAACCATTCCTGAATTAAATATCGGTGTTTTTGTTGTCATCACCCGTAAAGCTAATGGCACCAAGTTTAGTGAAGTGACTCGAGGTACAAATGCCCTTGTGCGTGCTTTAGCACAAAGTTTTTAAACGAAATAATCAACTTATAGACCGATAAAAAAGCGCCTTGATTGTTGAAGGCGCTTTTTCTTTAAGCATTGTTAATCGTTAATACTACTTAGCGATTACGCCTCATTAATAACCATAAACTTAATATTAAAAAGAGCATACCAGGAACTAAGGCGGCCACTACGGCAGGAATGCCATATACCAAACTTAATCGGCCTGAAACTTCATTCACAATATAGAACAGAAAACCAAAGGCTATTCCTGTTACCACACGCAGCCCCATAGGTACAGTACGTAATGGGCCAAAAATAAATGACAGCGCCATTAGCATCATCACCGCAACAGAAATAGGCGCAAAGATTTTTTTCCAGAAGTTCAGCTCATAGTTGGCTGATTCTTGCCCACTCTGTTTGAGGTATTTTACATATTGATATAAGCCACTTATGGATAAGGCATCTGGATCTAATGCCACAACACTCAGTTTTTCAGGTGTTAGGCGAGTCTGCCACTCTAAAGATACCTGTTTTTTACCCGTGATTTTTTGTGGCGAAGTAAGATCAGATTGCTCAACTTGTTTCAGTAACCACACTTTTTTATCTGGATCATAAGTGGCACTGGATGCATAACGCACAGTTTCAAGTTTTCGATTATTATCGAAATTATACAGCGTAATGCCTTGCATCTCATTTTGGCTTTTAATACGGTTAATATAGATAAATTGATTACCATCTTTAGCCCACATTCCACGGTTAGTGGACACTAAAGAGTTACCCATGATCTTTTCTGCACGGTAATTACGTGCATATTGTTCACCTTGCGGTGCCCCCCACTCGCCAATTAATACCGTTAACAGTACTAATGGGATCGCGGTTTTCATCACGGAGCCGGCAATTTGCAAACGAGTAAAACCCGATGCCTGCATCACCACCAGCTCACTACGTGTCGCTAATGCCCCTAGCCCTAATAAAGCCCCTAATAAGGCCGCCATCGGAAAGAAGATTTGCACATCTTTGAGGATATTTAAAACCGCATAAATCCCCGCATCTAAGGTCGTAAAATCACCTTGCCCTACTTTGCGCAGCTGATCGACGAATTTGATAATGCCAGACAGTGATACCAGTAAAAATAGCGTCATCAAAATCGATTGCAAAATCGTACGCCCGATATATTTATCTAATACACCAAACATCAGGCAACTCCTTTCTTAAAGCGAGCACGTAGTTTGCGCATTGGTAAGGTATCCCACGCATTCAATAACAGCGCTAAAGCAAAATAAATCCCATTCACTGTCCACATAGCAATAAGTGGGTCAACTTTTCCTTTTTCACCGCTTGAACGCAAGGAGCTTTGTAATAGGAAAAACACCAAATAAAGTAACATCGCCGGCAACATACTTAATACTCGCCCTTGACGTGGGTTGACTTCACTTAACGGCACAACCATTAACGCCATGATCACCACAGAGAAAATTAAGGTTAAACGCCAATGAAATTCGGCGATAGACTCAGGCTCTGTTGAGTGCCACAACTCATTCATGGTTTTTTGTTCGACGCGATTACGGCTAATAGTAGACTCTCGATGGCCTATCACCGCTTGGTAATCGGTAAAATCAGTAATACGAAAATCGCGTAGTACCGCCGTACCTTCATACCGCGTACCCTCGCTAAGTACCACGACTTGGTTACCGTTTGGTAGCTCTTTGGTATACCCTTTATCCGCCACCACAACAGATGGGCGTTGGTTTTGTGTTGGACGCAATTGAGCCAAGAAAACATCTTGGAATTGGTTGCCCTTTACGCTACCGAGATAAAGCACCATATTACGGTCACTGGACATTTTAAATTGCCCTTCCATTAATGCCGCTAAGCTTGGATTGGCTTTTGCATCTTCCAGCACTTGCTCTTGATGTACAGACGACCATGGTATCAACCACACCACATTCCCTGCCGCCAAGACGCTAGTAAGTAATGACAACAATAGTGCTGCTTGCACTAATGCTTTTTTACCTATTCCACAGGCATTCATGACGGTTATCTCACTTTCAACATAAAGTTTGCTGTAAGTCATCAGAAGACCAAGAAAAAGGCTTAATGGTAGAATAAGCTGTGCCATCTCGGGGATCCCCAGCCACAGCAGAGAAACCACAAGGTTTGTAGGAATATTACCTTCTACAGCAGCCCCTAAAATTTCAACCAGCTTTTGGCTAAAGAAGATAAGCATCAAGATAAATAAGATGGCTATCTGACTTTTAAGGGTTTCCCGAGCTAAATATCGAATTATAATCACGCTAGTTATGCCTGTGAAAACTTGTCTTTTTGCAGGAAAATCGCTAACTTCGTTGTATATCTATCATTTGTGCATCTCAGTTAGACATTCTTGCAGCCCAAATGATATCAAAACATGCTATAAACAGGTTCCCAATCAGAACAAGCTTATAAGTTAGCTAAATTAGTTGTGTTCAATTAATGCATTTAGCTTAACATAAAAAGTAAACTTTCTATGGGGTAGATTAATGCGGATCACTATTCTAAACGATACTTTCCGTTTTTGTCTTTAATATTCAGGAGAACGCATGGAGTTTAATGTAAAAAGCGGCAGCCCAGAGAAACAACGCAGCGCTTGTATTATCGTGGGGGTGTTTGAGCCTCGTCGTTTATCTCCGATAGCGGAGCAACTTGATAAAATCAGCGATGGTTACATCAGCGCCTTATTACGCCGTGGTGAACTGGAAGGTAAAGTCGGCCAGTCATTGCTGCTGCACCATGTGCCAAATGTTCTCTCTGAGCGCGTTTTGCTGATTGGTTGTGGTAAAGAGCGTGAATTGGATGAACGTCAGTACAAACAAATTATTCAGAAAACAATTAACACGCTCAATGAAACAGGGTCAATGGAAGCAGTTTGTTTTCTGACTGAGCTACATGTTAAAGGCCGTAATAATTACTGGAAAGTACGTCAAGCGGTTGAGACTGCAAAAGACTGCCTCTATACCTTTGATCAACTGAAAAGTAATAAAACCGAATTACGTCGTCCATTACGTAAAATGGTCTTTAATGTCCCTACTCGACGTGAATTACCAAGCGGTGAACGTGCTATTGCCCACGGCTTAGCTATTGCATCAGGGATCAAAGCCTGTAAAGATTTAGCTAATATGCCACCTAATATCTGTAATGCGGCATACTTAGCCTCTCAAGCTCGCCAACTCGCTGACTCATCCGCGAATGTCTCTACCCGAGTCATTGGTGAAGAGCAGATGAAAGAGCTAAATATGAATGCCTATTTAGCGGTCGGTCAAGGTTCACAAAATGAATCTTTAATGTCGATTATTGAATATAAAGGTAATCAAGATCCTGAATCCCGTCCAATTGTATTGGTTGGTAAAGGGCTCACCTTTGATTCTGGTGGTATTTCAATTAAACCTGCTGATGGCATGGATGAAATGAAATACGACATGTGTGGTGCAGCAACAGTATATGGTGTGATGCGCGTCGTTGCTGAGTTACAACTACCTATTAATGTCATCGGTGTATTGGCTGGCTGTGAAAATATGCCGGGTGGTAAAGCCTATCGTCCTGGTGATATTCTTACTACTATGTCAGGCCAGACTGTTGAGGTATTAAATACGGATGCTGAAGGTCGCTTAGTGCTGTGTGATACATTAACCTACGTTGAGCGCTTTGAGCCTGAGTTAGTGATTGATATCGCCACATTAACAGGGGCTTGTATGGTGGCATTAGGTCATCATTATAGTGGATTAATGTCTAACCATAACCCATTAGCCCATGAATTAATGAATGCTTCAGAGCAAGCGGGCGATCGCGCATGGCGTTTACCTTTAGGCGAAGAGTTCTATGAGCAAATTGAATCTAATTTTGCCGATCTTGCCAATACGGGTGGACGTTTAGGGGGAGCCATTACCGCAGGTTGTTTCTTAGCGCGCTTTGCAAGCAAATATAACTGGGCACATTTAGATATCGCAGGTACGGCATGGCGCTCTGGTAAAGCGAAAGGTGCTACGGGTCGCCCAGTATCTTTACTGTCGCAGTTCTTATTAAACCGCGCAGGTTTGAATAGCGACGAGTAATACCGCATAATTATTAAGGTAAATAGAGCAGACTCATAGAAGGGTATTGCAATGCAATACCCTTCTATTATCGGGATATCATGAAAAACGCCACGTTTTATTTAATGGAACATCCATCAATACATCAAGATTTACAAGCCCATGAATGGCTTGCTTGTCAACTTGCCGCAGAACATTGGCGTTTAGGCAAACGGGTTTTGCTCGTCTGTGATTCACAGCCACAAGCTGAATTGTTGGATGAAGCACTATGGGCAAGAGAGCCACATCAATTTGTGCCCCATAACCTAGCAGGTGAAGGGCCTCGTTATGGTGCGCCTGTTGAATTATGTTGGCCGGGCAAACGGGGCAATGCCCCGCGTGATCTCCTGATTAATTTGCAGTCACAATTTGCAGACTTTGCCACAGCTTTCCATGAAGTGATAGACTTCGTACCTATCGATGAACAATTAAAACAGTTGGCGCGAGAACGATATAAAATTTATCGTAGCGTCGGCTTTACTTTGACAATGGCTACGCCGCCAACCTATTGAATACGTAAAGAATATGGAAAATAAATCCGCACCGAAAGAGCCATCGCTCGATACAACTTATAATCCGACAGAGATTGAACAACCTCTGTATCAACATTGGGAAAAAAATGGCTACTTTAAAGCCAATGGTGATACATCCAAAGAAAGCTTTTGTATTGTGATCCCACCACCTAATGTGACAGGTAGCCTGCACATGGGTCATGCTTTCCAACAAACCATCATGGACACCATGATCCGCTATCAACGTATGCAGGGTAAAAATACCTTGTGGCAAGCGGGTACTGACCATGCAGGTATCGCAACACAGATGGTTGTTGAGCGTAAGATTGCTGCTGAAGAAGGTAAAAATCGCCATGATTATGGCCGTGATGCTTTCATCGATAAAATTTGGGAGTGGAAAGCAGAATCCGGCGGTAATATCTCCAACCAAATGCGCCGTTTAGGTAACTCCGTAGATTGGGATCGCGAACGCTTTACCATGGATGAAGGTTTATCTAAAGCAGTAAAAGAAGCCTTCGTTCGTTTACACAAAGAAGATCTTATCTATCGTGGCAAACGTCTTGTTAACTGGGATCCTAAATTACACACTGCCATTTCCGATCTCGAAGTTGAAAACCGCGAAGTAAAAGGCTCAATGTGGCATCTGCGTTATCCATTAGCTGATGGCGTTAAAACGGCAGAGGGTAAAGATTATCTGATTGTTGCCACGACTCGTCCTGAAACACTGTTAGGTGATACTGGCGTTGCGGTTAACCCAGAAGATCCACGTTATAAAGATCTGATTGGTAAAGAGGTTATTCTACCTTTAATGAACCGTCGTATTCCTATTTTAGCGGATGAACACGCGGATATGGAAAAAGGCACCGGTTGTGTAAAAATCACCCCTGCCCATGACTTTAATGACTATGAAGTAGGTCGTCGCCATCAACTACCAATGATTAATATCATGGATTTTGATGGCAATATTCGTGTTAGCGCAGAAGTATTAGACACTAACGGTGTTGAATCTGATGTATATAGCACAGAGATCCCGAAAGCCTACCAAGGTATGGAACGTTTTGCAGCACGTAAAGCTATTGTTGCTGAATTTGAACGTTTAGGATTATTAGAAGAGATCAAACCTCACGATTTAACGGTACCTTACGGTGATCGTGGTGGTGTGGTTATTGAACCTTTATTAACTGACCAATGGTATGTCCGTGCGGCACCTTTAGCGAAACCTGCGGTAGAAGCGGTTAAAAATGGTGATATTCAATTTGTACCTAAACAGTACGAAAACATGTACTTCTCTTGGATGAATGATATTCAAGATTGGTGTATTTCTCGTCAACTGTGGTGGGGTCATCGTATCCCGGCTTGGTATGATAACGAAGGTAATGTTTATGTCGGTCGTGACGAAGAAGAAGTGCGTCGTGAAAATAACATTGCTGCCGATGTAGCATTACGCCAAGATGAAGACGTACTCGATACGTGGTTCTCTTCTGCACTGTGGACATTCTCAACCTTAGGCTGGCCAGAAAACACCGAAGCACTGAAAACATTCCATCCAACGAATGTATTAGTGAGCGGTTTCGATATTATCTTCTTCTGGATTGCCCGCATGATCATGATGACCATGCACTTTATTAAAGATGATGAAGGTAAACCACAGGTTCCATTTAAAACCGTTTATATGACAGGCCTTATCCGTGATGAAGAAGGTCAGAAAATGTCAAAATCTAAAGGTAACGTACTTGATCCTTTAGATATGATTGACGGTATCACATTAGATAAACTGTTAGAAAAACGCACTGGTAATATGATGCAGCCACAAATGGCTGAGCGTATTGCTAAACGCACCAAAAAAGAGTTCCCAGAAGGTATTGAAGCACATGGTACTGATGCTCTGCGCTTTACTTTAGCGGCATTAGCTTCTACAGGGCGTGATATTAACTGGGATATGAAACGTCTGTCAGGTTACCGTAATTTCTGTAACAAATTATGGAATGCCAGTCGTTTTGTACTGATGAATACAGAAGATCAAGACTGTGGCTATCAAGGTGGTGAGATGACATTCTCATTGGCTGATCGCTGGATCTTAGCTGAATTCAATAACACCATAAAAGCCTATCGTGAAGCGTTAGATAATTATCGCTTTGATATTGCTGCCGGTATTTTATACGAATTCACTTGGAACCAATTCTGTGACTGGTATCTTGAGTTATCAAAACCGGCGGTTCATAAAGGTAATGATGCTCAAAAACGTGCTGCTCGTCATACCTTGATTGAAGTATTAGAGGGCCTGTTACGTCTTGCTCATCCAATTATTCCATTTATTACAGAAACTATCTGGCAACGCGTTAAAGAGGTGAAAGGCATTGAAGGCGAAACCATCATGCTCCAAGCTTTCCCTGAATTTGATGCGTCATTAGTCGACGAGCAAGCACTTAACGATCTGGAATGGATCAAAGAGGTTATCGTCGCAGTTCGTAATATCCGTGCAGAAATGAATATTGCGCCAGGTAAACCACTGGATGTTATTTTACGTGGTGCGGATGAAACGGCTAAACGTCGTGTCAGTGATAACATTGGTTTCTTAAAAGCAATGGGTCGCTTAGCGGATATTCGCCCATTAGCGGAAGGTGAAGAAGCACCATTATCGGTAACTAAACTAGTGAGCGGTGCAGAGCTGTTGATCCCAATGGCCGGCTTTATTGATAAAGATGCAGAGCTTGCCCGTTTAGATAAAGAGCTTGAAAAAGTAGAGAAAGATATCACTACATTAGACAGCAAATTATCAAACGAAGGCTTTGTTAATCGCGCACCTGAGGCTGTTGTCGCCAAAGAGCGTGAGCGTTTAGCATCTTGTTTAAATGCTAAAGAGAAGCTGATTGCCCAAAAAGTCTCTATTGCTGCGTTATAAGTTATTGCACCATTAATACTAAAACCCGCATTGATTGCGGGTTTTAGTTTATTTTTAACACCTAATATCGTTACTACTTAAGATATAGGTTGATCACTAAACCTAAAAATAAAACATTTTTTCACTATATTGTGACTCGTTTTGCAGTGAAATAGTGTTCTATAGTGCCTTTTCTCTATTATTCTCTCTCTAATGAAATAGATATTTGAAATATATCTCTACCAACAAATACCCTAATCATATAAATAAACAGGCATAACAGTTTACAATCCTATTTAATCAATTAAGATGTTTTCAGTGGCCCTCAGTGCTACTTTCAATGAAGAAGTTCCTTTCCGGTGCTCTCTCAATACATTATCAAAAAATATTCTACTAATAAGTAAAACGATGAGTGCAACTATGACTGCAAACCCTAATGCAACACAAAATATTATTATCAGAGCCATTGAAAAAAGAGATAACGCCGGCATTGCACGCGTTATTCGTGAAGTTTCCGCCGAGCATGGCTTAACAGCGGATAAAGGATTTGCAGTAGCTGATCCGATTTTAGATACCTTATTCGAAGTTTATCATCAACCTCGCAGCGCTTACTGGGTGGTAGAAATGGATGGCGAAATTGTTGGTGGTGGTGGTGTCGCACCTCTTGCGGGTGGCGATGGGGAGACTTGTGAATTACAGAAAATGTATCTCTCTTCTAAGTTACGAGGAAAAGGAATTGCGAAAAAAATTGTTCAGCAATCTCTTGAGTTTGGTAAGCAACAAGGCTTTAGTCGCTGCTACTTAGAAACTACTGATATTTTAAAAGCAGCAATTGGTCTATATGAAAAATTAGGCTTTGAGTTTATTGATAAAGCATTAGGTAATACAGGCCACAGCGACTGTGAAATTCGTATGCTGAAATCACTTTGATATTTCTCATAACCATGTATCTACATGCTGTATAGATATAAACGCCCGCATATTTAATGCGGGTTTTTTGTTATCTCACAATAGCACTTATCAATATAAAATGAATTTATCTTAATGGTATAAAAGAGCGATATTTTACGGCTATTTTTAATGATTAATCTATATTTAAATTATTAGCAATCTATTTCACATTAAATATTTATCTTAAATTTAATAAAAAAACACAAGTTTAATTTATTTCTCATTTTACTCTAGATAATCATATTTCACATCTTAAATAAAATATTTTTTAGTTTCTGTTCTATTTTAAAATTCCTATTTTTTTATATTGCTATTTATAGATAATTTAATATCTTTATGCACAGAAAGTCATGCTGTGGCTTTTAACATTCTAAAATTAAAAAGGAATTTCTTATGAAAAACTTTGTCAAAATTGCACTTATTGCTTCTTTTGTTACCGTAATGACTGGTTGTACTGGTAGTGTTTACAACAAAGAAAAAGATTGTAACTACGACTATTTATTACACCCAGCAGTATCTATCTCTAAAATTATCGGCGGTTGCGGCGATACTAATAAATAATATATAGTTTTATGAATAAACTACATTCTGAGTTATTTTTATAAAGCAGAATGTGGTTTTTATTTTGGAAAATAATTAATAATAATTTTAAAATCATTTTTACTGTTAGGCTTTTCTACTTATCATCCCTGACTTTTTTACCTTAAAAAGATCATTCATTTTTTTTGAATACCATCAACAAATTCCCCCTATTTTGTTTATAGAGCGAACAATTTATGATCGTACTCATTAAGAAATCGCGATAACTTGTATTACCTCCTTCTGTGTCTGGGTTATTGCGGTTTCTTTCCTTAATCAGGAGAAACATCATGACAATGAGACAGGTAAAACAAATTTATTCAGCACCTAATCCACATTGGGTTGGTAATGGCTTTTCTATGAGCACAGTATTCTCTTATAAAGAGAATGCAGAGCAATATAGCCCATTCTTATTAATGGATTATGCTGAGCCTACATTATTTAAGCCTGTTACTAATGCGCGTGGTGTTGGGACTCATCCCCACCGTGGATTCGAAACGGTCACTATAGCTTATCAAGGCGAAGTATCTCACCATGATTCTACCGGTCATGCCGGTACAATTGCTGAAGGTGATGTGCAGTGGATGACAGCCGCTTCAGGTATTTTACATAAAGAATATCACTCTGAAAAAATGACGAAAGAGGGAGGTATGCTTGAAGTCGTACAACTGTGGGTTAATTTGCCAAGCGCGTATAAAATGGCACAACCCCGTTATCAAGCACTAAAAGCGCAAGATATTCCTCATGTGCAATTACCTAATGCACAGGGCTATGTCCGAGTCATTGCCGGTGACTATGCAAATACATCTGGTATTGCTATGACCTATTCCCCTGTAAACCTGTGGGATGTGCGCTTAAATCATGCGGGTACTTCACACTATGCTATCCCTGAGGGACATAATGCGATGCTATTTGTCGTTAAAGGTGCGATACATCTCAATAACAGTGATATTGTACGTCAACATGAAATCGCAATATTAGATACCCACGGTGATACCCTAACATTAGGATCCATGGGAGACGCTATCGTATTAATATTAACGGGTGAGCCCATTAATGAGCCAGTAGTAGGACAAGGGCCTTTTGTCATGAATACACAACAAGAGTTATTACAAGCTTTTGATGACTATGACAATGGTAAGTTTGGTATGATGGATTAGCCATTTAAAAAATACCCGTCACAAAAAGAATTTGTGGCGGGTGTTCTTTTTTGCACCTAAAGACTGGTACATTGGGACAACATATAGCGCCAATTAGTGCAGGCGTGATGAATTATCAGACTCCGCTTCGTCATCTTCATTTTCGCCATCTTCGTCATCGTACTCAGCGTCGGGATCTTCAAAATAAGTTCCCCAGCCGTCGTAATAGACACCCATTTTTTCCGCTAAATTCATTAACTGTTCTACTTGCGCATCAATCAGTTCAGCATTTAGACCACTTTCACTAACCGCATCAAAGCAGACTAAGATCTCACCTGATTCAATTTCAATTTCTTCAGGCTCGGTGACTTCATAACCTAATTTAAAAACTTCAACAGCCGCTTTTTCTAACGTTTCAAAATTTTCACATGAAATGTGGTGTTCAATTGCGTACAGTGCATCGGGATCACTGCCATCTTCGAGTAATTCTTCAATAATAAGACGTGTTTCTTCACGTTGTTCTGCTAGCTCTTTGCTGTCCGCCATAATTCCGCTCCGCAATAGTCTGAAAGATATCTTGGTTATTCTCCCACAGGGGGAATAAACACTCCATAGTTAAATAAGGCTCATATCGCAGAGTTTTTCATTCAAAAGTGACGTTTAAGGGTTGATGATGAATATTTATTGTATTAAATTGAATATAAATTCAATTATAGGATGCTTATCTATGAACCCTTTCTACCAAAGATCATTTTTACGTTTACTCGACTTCTCATCAGCAGAAATACAACAATTACTGGCTTTATCACTAGAACTTAAACAAGCAAAAAAATCAGGCCATGAACAGCAGTATCTCACAGGAAAAAATATTGCGTTGATTTTTGAAAAAGATTCCACCCGTACCCGTTGTGCCTTTGAAGTGGCCGCCTTTGATCAAGGTGCGAATGTGACCTATCTCGGCGGAGGAAGCCAAATCGGTCATAAAGAATCGATAAAAGATACCGCTCGCGTGTTAGGACGTATGTATGATGGTATTCAATATCGTGGTTATGGCCAAAAAACAGTAGAAATGCTGGCAAAATATACTGATGTACCGGTTTGGAATGGATTAACCGATGAGTTTCACCCCACACAATTATTAGCGGATTTGCTCACTATTACTGAACATCAAACAAAACCATTATCAGAAACCATTTTTGCTTATCTTGGTGATGCTCGTAACAATATGGGCAATACCCTACTCGAAGCGGCTGCCTTAACAGGAATGGATTTACGCCTAGTCGCACCAAAAGCGTGTTGGCCACAAGCAGAATTAGTCGCTGAATGCCAAAATATCGCTCAGCAAAATGGGGGGAAAATTACCTTAACTGAAAATGTCGCAGAAGGCGTTAAAAACGCCGATTTTCTCTACACGGATGTGTGGGTATCTATGGGAGAGCCAAAAGAAGTTTGGAAAGAGCGTATTACGTTACTCAAACCTTATCAGGTTAATATGGATGTAATCAAACTAACGGGTAATCCAGACGTTAAATTCCTGCATTGTTTACCGGCTTTTCATGATGAAGAGACAACAATGGGGCAAGCATTAGCAGAAGAATTTGGCTTATATGGTGGTTTTGAAGTCACTAACGAGGTTTTTGAATCAAAACACAGTATTGTATTTGATGAAGCAGAAAATCGTCTACACACGATTAAAGCGGTTATGGTGGCAACCTTAGCAAATCCTTTTTAAAAATACATATTCATGCAAAAGCACCGTTTTTTAATGATTAAACAAAGGGTGCTTTTTTGCCTTTTCTTTAAGCTAATTGATTTTTAAATTAAAAAAACTTTTTTGCAAAAAATTAAAAGCAAACGCTTGCGTGTAAGATTAAGATGCGTATAATGCGCCACAATTTGTCAGGAGGAAAGATGAAACAGCGCCAATGCCAATTTGTTGTCACATTACGTACCCTAACCGGTCGTAAGCGCTCTCTTTTTTCCAAAAAGCTATTTTTTAAAACCCCTCTCATTGAGGGGTTTTTTTTGGTCTGTAGAAAAACACATATCGCACCATTTATCGTATCATCAAAGGAGAACTCTAATGACTAATCCGCTCTATCATAAGCATATTATCTCCATCAATGATCTGAACCGAGACGATCTGGAGTCTGTTCTCCATGTTGCTGACAAATTAAAACAGCACCCCAATAGCCAATTGTTAAAAGACAAAGTGATTGCCAGTTGTTTTTTTGAAGCCTCCACCCGCACTCGCTTATCTTTTGAAACAGCAATCCACCGTTTAGGGGCGTCTGTGGTTGGCTTTGCAGATGGTAGTAACACCTCTTTAGGTAAAAAAGGGGAAACCTTAGCTGATACTATTTCTGTACTACGTACTTATGCTGATGCCATTGTTATTCGTCATCCTCAAGAAGGTGCGGCACGTTTGGCCTCTGAATTTGCTGGGGATATCCCCGTTATTAATGCTGGGGACGGTGCCAACCAACACCCTAGCCAAACGTTACTAGACTTGTTTACCATTAAAGAAACACAAGGCCGATTAGATAACCTCAATATCGCGATGGTAGGTGATTTAAAATATGGCCGCACAGTACACTCACTAGCCCAAGCATTAGCAAAATTTACAGGAAATCACCTCTATTTTATTGCCCCAAAAGTGCTGGCCATGCCAGAGCATATCTTGCATTTACTCGAAGAGCATGGTGTTGAATATAGTCAGCATGAAACTGTAGATGAAGTGATGTCAGAGCTAGATATCCTGTATATGACTCGGGTACAAAAAGAGCGCCTTGATCCTTCTGAATATGCCAATGTCAAAGCCCAGTTTATCTTAACCAGTGCTGATCTGGTGAATGTAAAAGATAATCTTAAGATATTACACCCCCTGCCACGTATCGATGAAATTACCACCGATGTTGATAACACCCCTTATGCTTACTATTTCCAACAAGCAGGTAATGGTATTTACGCGCGTCAGGCACTACTTGCCTTAGTTCTAAATAAAAACTTAGTTCTTTAATAAGGAGCACACCATGACTCATGATCACAAACTAAAAGTTGAAGCTATCAAACGTGGGACTGTTATTGATCATATTCCGGCGCAGGTGGGCTTTAAGATCCTATCTCTATTTCGTTTAACCGAAACAGACGAAAGAATAACGGTAGGTTTTAATCTTCCTTCTGAAAACCTAGGTAAAAAAGATTTAATCAAAATTGAAAATGTCTTTTTAACCGCAGAGCAGGCAAATCGCTTAGCAATGTATGCCCCTCAAGCGACGGTTAATATTATTGATGACTACCAAGTCGTCAATAAAATGGCACTAAGTTTACCTGAATTACTCGAAGATGTTGTACCCTGCCCTAATAGCAACTGTATTAGCCATAATGAGCCGGTACAAAGTAGCTTTCGCGTGAAAAAATTCGCGTCTGACGTGGTATTAACCTGCAAATATTGCGAAAAAGAATTTGAGCGCCACGCCGTTATTCGTTGATTTCTTATTGGCTATCTGCCCTGCTTGATAGGGCAGATAGTAAACACCTACCCTAAAAATAGAATAATCCCCTCTCAATCGCGTTGATCCCTTTTTATGAAAAAATAGAAATAGCTAATAAGCACTATCTTAGAAAAAAAATTGCTATAAATGGAGGATTTAGATGGGCTAAATATCGTATAAAAAGGCGAGAAAGCGTTAGGATTATTTTCTTTTTATACCTATAGACTTTATGATAAAGCCTGATATCTATCATATTGCTCGTCTTCTGCGCTGGCTATAATAGCGCTGAGCTAATCAAGCGTTAGCATGAATCTTATAAAAACAGGAGTTCTACATGTCTTACGAAATTAATACCGAAAAAGCCCCTGCAGCAATCGGCCCTTATGTACAAGGTGTTGATTTAGGTAATTTAGTGATCACATCAGGCCAATTACCTGTTGATCCTGCTACGGGTGAGTTTGTGTCTGACAATGCGGCAGAGCAAGCACGTCAATCTTTAGAAAACGTCAAAGCAATTATTGAAAAAGCAGGTCTAACCGTTGCTAATATCATTAAAACGACTGTTTTCGTAAAAGATTTAAATGATTTCGGTACTATTAATGCAGCTTATGAAGCTTTCTTTAAAGAGCATAATGCAGCATTCCCAGCACGCTCTTGTGTTGAAGTTGCTCGTTTACCGAAAGATGCCAAAGTAGAAATCGAAGTTATCGCGATCCGCTAATTTATTTTTCTACCTGTCATATCAAAGAAGCAAAGTACTCTTTATGAGCACTTTGCTTTTTTTATATTCTCAATAAATGAGCAATCATTTATTACTGCCATTTTTATCTCAGATTTACAATTCAGCCAAGCCCTCTCCAAGCCTGATGTAGCAAAAATACCTTGATTTAGATCAGTTTTACTCAAGATTATTTCGCTTCCAATTACTATATATTGTGCTTTAATAAATACACAGATACAACATATAGTAATTATACACACCTTATCCACAATTAGTCTCAATGCTACGCCATCACCTGTTTTTATGGGATTAGAGCCTGTGGATAAATAGTTAAGGAGCCAGATTGTGAAAACCATAGTGATAAAACGAGACGGATGTAAAGTCTCTTTTGACCAAACCCGCATCAGCGATGCTATCAAAAGAGCAGCCGAAGCTTGTCAGATCACTGATGATGATTATTGTGAGTTTGTCGCTCAATCTGTTTCACAATCTCTCGCAGGACGTTCGAATGTCGATATCCGTGAGATCCAAGACGCCGTTGAAAATCAGCTGATGGCTGGCGAGCACAAAGATATTGCCAGAGCTTATATTGAATACCGTCATGACCGAGATGTTGCTCGTGAGCAACGAGGACGATTAACTCAGGAAATCCGCGGTCTTATCGAACAGAGTGATGTCTCTATCTTGCACGAGAATGCGAATAAAGACAGTAAAGTTATCCCAACCCAACGCGATTTACTTGCGGGAATTGTGGCTAAACATTACGCAAAATTACATATCCTGCCAAGAGATGTGGTACTCGCTCATGAGCGCGGTGAAATTCATTATCATGATCTCGATTACTCACCCTTTTTCCCTATGTTTAACTGCATGCTGATTGATCTCAATGGTATGTTAACCAACGGTTTCAAGATGGGTAATGCAGAAATAGAACAGCCAAAATCCATTTCAACAGCCACTGCGGTGACTGCACAGATCATTGCTCAAGTCGCTAGTCATATTTATGGTGGCACGACAATCAACCGTATTGATGAAGTCCTTGCACCTTTTGTCAAAGCCAGTTACGACAAACACTATAAAGTGGCGCAAGAATGGCAAATAGCGGATAAAGAAGCTTACGCCAACGCACGTACAGAAAAAGAGTGTTATGACGCTTTTCAATCTTTAGAATATGAAGTTAACACTCTACATACGGCTAATGGTCAAACGCCTTTTGTGACCTTTGGCTTTGGCCTAGGCACATCAAAAGAAGCACGTTTAATTCAACGCTCAATCCTTGAAAATCGCATGGCGGGTTTAGGTAAAAACCGCAAAACGGCGGTTTTCCCCAAACTAGTTTTTGCTATTAAAGATGGCTTAAACCATAAATTTGGTGATCCTAACTACGACATCAAACAACTTGCTTTAGAATGTGCAAGCAAGCGGATGTACCCTGATATTTTAAATTACGATCAAGTGGTAAAAGTAACCGGCTCGTTTAAAACCCCAATGGGTTGTCGTAGCTTCTTAGGCGTCTATGAAGAAAATGGCGAGATGCTCCACGAAGGGCGCAATAACCTAGGGGTGATCAGTTTAAACTTACCACGCATTGCCATTGAGGCCAAAGGAGATGAAGCCGCATTCTGGTCGCTGCTTGATAAACGTCTTGAATTGGCTAAAAAAGCCTTAATGACCCGAATTGCTCGTTTAGAAAACGTCAAAGCACGTGTTGCCCCTATTCTTTATATGGAAGGTGCTTGTGGCGTACGTTTAAAAGCGGATGACAGTGTTGCTGAAATTTTTAAACATGGCCGGGCCTCCATTTCATTAGGTTATATCGGTGTTCATGAAACGATTAATGCCTTATTTGGTACGCAAAAACACGTCTTTGATGATGAAACATTGAGAGCTAAAGCAATAGCAATTATTCAGCGTTTACGTGAAGCGACAGATCAATGGAAAGCAGAAACAGGCTATGGTTTTAGTCTTTACAGTACACCTAGTGAAAACTTATGTGACCGTTTTTGCCGTTTAGATGCAGCAGAATTCGGTATTATGCCGGGGGTGACTGATAAAGGTTATTACACCAACAGTTTCCACTTAGATGTAGAGAAAAAAGTGAATCCATATGATAAGTTGGATTTTGAAGCCCCTTACCCGCCATTAGCCAATGGTGGTTTCATATGCTATGGCGAATATCCAAACTTACAACATAACCTAAAAGCATTAGAAGACGTTTGGGATTATAGCTACACCCGTGTCCCTTACTACGGCACAAACACCCCTATTGATGAATGTTATGACTGTGGTTATACCGGCGAATTTTCTTGTACCAGTAAAGGTTTTACCTGCCCTCGATGCGGTAATCACAACCCTGCAAGAGTCTCGGTGATACGCCGTGTATGTGGCTATTTAGGCAGTCCTGATTCGCGTCCATTTAATGCCGGTAAACAAGAAGAAGTTAAACGTCGAGTTAAACATCTGGCTAATGGTCAGTTAGGTTAATACTGTGAATTACCATCAATATTACCCTGTTGATGTTGTCAATGGCCCAGGAACACGTTGCACCCTGTTTGTTGCAGGGTGCGTACACCAATGTCGTGGTTGCTATAATAAATCAACTTGGTCACTAACATCTGGCAAGCCGTTTACCCAAGAAGTGGAAGATCAGATCATTGCTGATTTACAAGACACTCGTATTAAACGACAAGGACTATCACTTTCCGGTGGTGATCCCCTGCACCCTCAAAATCTTTCTGCTATATTAAAATTGGTAAAACGTGTTAAAACGCAATGCCCTGAGAAAGATATTTGGGTTTGGACAGGCTATTTATTGGCTGACTTAACCCCAGAGCAACAAGAAGTCGTTAGCTATATTAACGTACTGATTGACGGCAAATTCGTACAAAAACTTTATGATCCCGCATTACTGTGGCGCGGTAGTAGTAATCAGGTGATCCATAAATTGAAGTAATACACATTGAATTAACTGGAGGATATATGCCTTTAAGTGATAATAAATATGTAAGCTTTTCTGAAGATCATGAACTGAACTACCATTTAAAAAAATGGGGTAAAAAGCAATCGAAAGCCAATCGAGATCAACTCGTGAAGCTAGGCAGTGAATTGAAAAAGAAACTTGATGTTAAACATCTCCAACATACTGAAATAGATGCAGAGATAGAAAAAAATCTTTCATTATTTGAGTAATATCTCATGATCCCCAGTGATAAATCACCTTACTACTGGGGATCACTTCACTATTATAAAGCGCTCCTATTTAGTCACTTCCGTTATCAAATGCGAATCATTTTCAAAAACAATAGTCAAAGTGATTAGTTTTGTTTTATGATTAGTATTCTTAATTCTTCTTTTTATGACAATATTTAATATGAAATTTATTTTTTTACCTTTAATTTCAATCGTTTTAATAACTGGGTGTAGTAGTAAATGGGAGCCAAAAGGGGTACCCGATTACACATTACAAGAAGCAAAGTTAATTTGTGATTTGGATGCGAATACACGTTACCCTATTCGTAAAGAGGTACTACAACACACCGTTTATCGTGATGTAGAAAAAACCTGCCGTAAAGACGACAAAGAGCGTTGTGGGGATAAAAAGACCTATACAGAACGTGTTCCGATGACAGAAAGCTATGTAGCAGATATTAATCAAGAAGATAGAAAAACATTCTATACCTCATGTATGTCTTTAAAAGGTTGGGAACAAAAAAATTACTACTTTTGGCAATAAGCAGTAACTTAGTGACGTTGCCAAAAGAGCTTAGTACCAAAGCCGAGCTGATTATTCACCATTTTAATTTCTTGCAATTGTAATTGCCATAAAGGCACATGGATGGCGGCTAGCGCCACAGGGAAACGTAAGCAATACTGTTTTCTTGCTCTGATGTCGTCATTAGCGGTTAATAAAGACACTGTACCGGTGAATTGAACGCCTTGCAGATTGGCGACAGAAACCTCTTGAGTACTAATACTGCCCGCAACAAATAAATTTTCCTGCATCATTTGTGCGTGTCGTGTATGTTTTTCTGAGAGAAAAACAAGTCGCATGTTGCTTTCATCGAACCAATAGAAACAATTCGCGCACCAAATATCCCCTAATGCACGAGTTGTACATAAGGTAAACACATGGTGACTGGCTATATATTGTTTAATTATTTTGATCGAGTCTGGCGTAGACATAATTTACCTACATAGAAACTAAAAGAGACGCTGTTTAGGTGATAATTATATCACCAAAACAAGCGTCTTACCGCGTGTCTCTTTGTGCAGGTAACTTATCGAGAATAATTATAAATTAACGATAAATTTCCGCATTTACAGTCAGATAATCGTCACCTGTAGCACCGATAACTTTATAACCAGTTGCGCCTTCATCTTTTGCGATTTGTGCAATTTTAGTTGTTAAGCCATCTAAAGTATCGTTACCTGTAATTGTGATATACTCACCAGTAGAGGTATGGCTAGTTGCTACGCTGTCAGCAGCGATTGAACCGAATGAAATAGCACTTAAAGCTAATGTTGCAGCGATTAATGTAGATTTTTTCATGATGAACTCCAATTAAATTCTAAATTTGTTATCTATCGCGGAGTGTGTCTCTGTGATGTGGATCATATTATGCATTTTAATTTAACTTTAAAATTAGCAATTATTGCTGTTCTTTTTCAAAATAATTGAATGTATTTTTTTAGAAAAACGTTTTTTACGTCATAAATTTTTCACAACGTGTTGATATAATTACAAGATTTGAAACTTAGTGGTTTGTTAATAACTACCGTTAGAAATTAAGAAATTTTGTTTATTAAAATCATAAGTAGCACAAAAAGGAAAAAAGATGGCTGATACTCAATGGTCAATCTATATTGTCAGAAATCGTCTTGGCTCTCTTTATACCGGAATAACAACGGATGTTGAGCGACGATTTAATCAGCATCAAAATGGAACTGGCGCGAAAGCACTAAGAGGGAAAGGCCCATTATCATTGGAGTTTTATTGCCAAGTTGGCGATAGGCAACAAGCGTCTCAACTTGAATATCGTTTAAAACAGTTAAAAAAAATACAAAAAGAAAAGCTGATCATTGATCAGCCTTCAGACGTTGCACAGTATTTAGCATAATGAAAAGATGCGATTATCAAACCTCATCAAATAACGGCGAAAAGTTCACTAAGCCGTGAATATCATCAACATTGCCATTATCTAAAGCATAAAATTGAAATGCTTCTTCTGTATTCGGCCATTTGCAATGCAAGCCTTGTGATTTTGCCGGTATAAAACCTGATTTTTGATAATAAGTTGGCTCACCTAATACCACAACAGCGCCATAACCAAACTCATTAAGGCTATCAAGCCCTTCATTAATCAATTGACGACCGATGCCCTGACCACGGTATTGTGGCGCCACAGCTAATGGCGCAAGTCCTACCCATTGGCAATCTTTTCCCTCAATATCTACAGGTGTAAAACCGATATAACCAACAATCCGGCCTTCGTCATTGATTGCCACCATACCTAAGGTTAATAATCCCTCTTCACGTAAGTGACCAACTAAATCGGCTTCTGCGCCTGTTGGAAATGATTGGCGTAAAAGATCATCAATAGCAGGAATATCAACAGGAATTTCAACACGTATTAGCATGAAGTTGAGCTCAGTTCATGGCTGTGTGCGGTGTCTTCAACTTCATCTTGAAGGCCACTTTTCACAAAATCAGCCAATTGTAGTAAACCAAAACGCAATACAGATGGCATAGAGTCTAACTCAATTGCATCCATTAGGTTCTTAACATATAACCCAAGTTCTGTATCGCCCTCAATTTGTAAGCGTCGTTGAAAAAACAAGGTGTCCGGATCTTCTTTACGCGCGGCAATTAAAATAAGATCGTTAGCATTACCACTAAAACTTACATCTTCTTTTTCAGAACGGCTTACGATTAATTTATCATCACAAACACTGATAAACCACTGCAAATGTAAATCTTTAATTTCTACCTTTAGCCATTTATCTTCCAAGAAGTGTAAATCCCCCTCAGCTAATGCTTCGCGGAATTGCCAACTTAAAAACTGTTCTAAAATATCACGTTGCAAAGCAAATGGCGTGATTTGCAAAGGGTAACGCAAGAAACGAGGGCCATCTTTAACTAGGCGGGTGCGAATTTTATTAAACACTTTCGGACTCCTTAACATTTAATTGCGGGTATTGTGCCAGATATAGATAGCGATTCTGCGATCCTACATCAATATTCCGTTAATCGGTTGTTCATATTTTGAGTTATTTAATTTTACTTAAGTAAAACTCAATATTCTCTGCCCTAAATCAAAACCTTTTTTTATCCTGCTTATTACAATTTCTGATCATTTTTAATCTCTAAAGGGAAGTGAAGATGGAATTGTTGTGCCCAGCAGGTAACTTACCCGCATTAAAAGCCGCTGTTGATAATGGTGCAGATGCCGTTTATATCGGCTTAAAAGATGACACCAATGCTCGCCATTTTGCTGGCTTAAACTTCACAGAAAAGAAATTGCAAGAAGCCGTCAATTACGTACATCGCCACCAGCGAAAACTGCATATTGCCATTAATACTTTTGCTCATCCTGATGGATTTGAACGTTGGCAAAAAGCCATTGATATGGCGGCTCATTTAGGTGCCGATGCATTAATTTTGGCCGATATTGCTATGCTAGAATACGCAGCTGAACGCTATCCACAGATAGAGCGTCATGTATCGGTACAGGCGTCGGCCACTAATACTCAGGCAATCGCATTTTATCAACGCAATTTTGATGTTGCACGTATTGTACTACCACGCGTTCTTTCTATTCATCAAGTCAAACAATTGGCTCAAAGTAGTCCTGTTCCTTTAGAAGTCTTTGCCTTTGGTAGTTTGTGCATCATGGCTGAAGGACGCTGTTATCTTTCCTCTTATCTAACTGGTGAATCGCCTAATACTGTCGGAGCCTGTTCCCCAGCTCGTTTTGTCCGTTGGCAGCAAACACCACAAGGTATGGAATCTCGCCTCAATGATGTCTTAATAGACCGTTATGCTCCTGATGAAAATGCAGGGTATCCTACTTTATGTAAAGGACGTTATTTTGTTGATAAACACTGCTATCACGCCTTAGAAGAGCCAACCAGCTTAAATACGCTAGCGCTACTACCTGAACTTATGGCTATGAATATTGCCTCTGTCAAAATTGAAGGTCGCCAACGTAGCCCCGCGTATGTTACTGAAGTTGCAAGAGTATGGCGTGCAGCTATTGACCAATGTAAAAAAGATCCTCAAGGTTTTAAAACCCAACCGCGTTGGATGAGTGCATTAGGAAAAATATCTGAAGGAACACAAACAACATTAGGTGCTTACCACCGGAAATGGCAATAATAAGGGATATTAATATGAAATACGCATTAGGCTCTGTACTTTATTATTGGCAAAAAGAAACACTTGAGACATTTTATCAGCAAGCAAAACAGAGCGATGCTGATATTATCTACTTAGGCGAAACAGTCTGTAGTAAGCGCCGTGAGACTAAACCACAAGATTGGATTAATCTGGCCAAAGAAGTGGCTAAAAGTGGTAAACAAGTGATCCTTTCTACCTTAGCACTACTACAAGCGCCTTCTGAACTAAAAGAGATAGCAAAGCTGGTGGATAACGGTGAATTTTTAGTTGAGGCTCATGATTTTGGTGTGATCAATATGCTTTATGAGCGTCATTTACCTTTTGTAGCAGGCCATGGATTAAACTGCTATAACGCTTATGCACTACGTTTATTACAGAAACAAGGCATGATACGTTGGTGTATGCCGGTTGAGCTGTCTCGTGAGTGGTTAAATAATCTTTTAATTCAATGTGAAGAATTAGCGATTAGAGATAAATTTGAAGTAGAAGTATTCGCTTATGGTCATCTTCCTTTGGCTTATTCAGCGCGTTGTTTTACTGCTCGCTCGGAAAATCGTGCTAAAGATGATTGTGAAACCTGCTGTCAAAAATACCCACAAGGCCGTCAGGTATTATCACAAGAAAACCAACAAGTGTTTGTTTTAAATGGTATTCAAACGCAAAGTGGCTACTGTTACAATTTAGGTAATGATTTAACTTCAATGGCAGGTTTAGTCGATATCGTCCGTCTTTCACCGCAGTCTGATGAAGTTTTTACTACCTTAAAACAATTTCGCCAAAATGAACAAGGCGCACACCCTATTAACACCATCCATCATCATGATTGTAATGGTTATTGGCGTAAACTGGCTGGTTTAGAATTAGTTGAATAAGTAGATATTTTTTGAAATCTAAATAAGGTGGAAAATAAAATTATTATTCCACTTTATTTTAATAAACATCTACTCATAAACAAAGGTCACACCGATAACGGATTTTACATTACCCGCTCTTACTCTTTCTCCCGTTTCACCATACGAAGCAGATAGCCTTAAACTCACACTATTATTCGTCACATTGCCTAATTTGACCGGTGTATTAGCAGGAATAACACCATTATTATTTGATATTTTAATTCCAACCCCTTTAGCAGGAGAGTTAGATGATATATTGGTAAAGACCGTATTATTCACATCAGACGTTGATCCTGTTAAATAGTAAGAAATATTTTGTTGTCTAGGACAAAAAATAGATAAAGGAATAGGTTGCGCATTACCCGGATATTCAGGAAGATTAATCGTGACATTTCTACTAGAAAGATCACAGCCCCCAGTAGGCATAATAACATCATTTAATGCGTAAATATTCCATGTAAAAAAACGAGGGTGCCCACCATCCCAATCTGCAATTTTGTACATTTCTATTTTTGCAATTAAATCCCCCTTATTTATTTGCTTCCCTCCCGCAGCACCAATACTTTTCAAATACAATCTAAGATTTAGTGGGATAAAATTTCTGTCTTTAATATTAATAACTTTTGTATCGTAATAAAGAGGAATAGGATAATAACTGTTATACCATAATAAAGAGCCGTCAAAATTATTCAGCGCGCCTCCAAAAGTCGTTCCACTAACTAAATTAACATGGTCAACGTCTATTGGATCTCTAGGTCCACCATAAGAATCATTTTTACAAAGAATTTGTTGAGATAAATCCACTACCAAATTCTGGTTTACTTCAACTCGAGGCGTTAAATTAACGCGTATATTAGCAGCACCATCACCGACAATTTGTCCCGTTGAAGCGACTTTACAAGTAAATGATAGTACTGGGTTTGAAAATAAACCGAAGCTTAAATACAATAAAAAACGCATTGTTTTTTTATAGCTTATCATAATGTTTTTTCTATAATTTAATTAAATAACAATTACATAAATACATAGGTAACATTAATTATTGCCTGTACTGATCCCTGTGTAGGTCTACCATTTACAGAGATGGCTCTTACTCGTAAAGGAAAAATTGCAGCAAACGAATACTCACCAACTTCAACCACTTTTTTCGAACCGTTTCTTAATTTATTACCTGCAGTATCTTGTAATTCTAAATGAAGATTTTTAGCTGAGCCCTGATTTCTATAGTATCCAGTACTATCATCAAGACCGGTGAATGTCGCTTCAATAGAAGTTGTACCAATAGGACAATTTCTTAATTCCAAATCAACGGGATACCATTTAGAGGTAGAGCCTGGGATCATAAAATCGAATGTATATAGGTCGCCCATGTCCACATTGGCTGTTTTTGTGATTGTTTCACAAGGCCTTGCTATTACACTTCCATTAACAGTAATTGTTGCATCTGCAGCCATAGCGAATGAAGTATTGCAGCATAAAATAGCAAATATTACGTTTTTTACTCCTCGCCATTTATATTTCATCATTGATTCTCTTTATCTCTATTGGTACTCGAGTGTAAAAGTGGCACTGGCTTTAATTTTTCCAGCTAAGACAGGCATATCAGATGCCATTAATCGACTATAGAAAAAAACGGTGTTACTTTTTCCTGCAACTAAGGGGATCCATTTAAGTTGGTCACTACTTGGATTAATAGGAATGGGTGACCTTTCACTATCTAATATTTGTATTCCAACACCAGAAGCAGATGTTGCTATCGGATCTAACGCTAATAATGAAGGATTATTTCTATCTGAAATACCATTAAAATAGAATTTCACAGCAATCACTGATTCTCCACAAGGCTCCAGTATTATATGAAAAGGAATAAAGGGTGTTGTTTCTCCCACTTTATATAACCGCTTAACTTCATTATTTAATAAATCAATAGTTTGGTATTGTGATTCTGGTGCAACTGCACAGGTGTTATCTCTCATATAACCTGTTATTTGAATAATGCTATCGGCAGAATATGCAACATTAGGTGATAATGATAAGAAAAATAACCATAGTGTTGTCAAAATACCCTTAATATTATTAGTCATTATTTATTCCTTAATAGGGTGGCACTCTGCACTATATTCAACATAAAGTTTATCTGGATCTTGTGGTGGTAATGTGTAATTTACTAAGCATTGTTGCTCTTTCTTACTACCCCAATTAACTTTTAATTGCCCTGAAGGTGATAACCCTGTTAAATAAACTTTTCCTTCATCTGCCACAATCCCAGTATTATTACCTGAATCAACGATAGCCCCGAAAGGTACTGGTTTCCCTTTATGGGTTAATGTCGTAATTGCTTTTATCCCAACACTAGGCTCAAATGTGATCGCACTAATGGCCCCACGAGTAGGAACTACGCTTTTCACCGCATTATCTATTTCAATATTGTTAGAGAATGAATTGGTATCCAATGCAATACGGTTTTCTTTATATTCAGAAACATAAGGTAAAACCGCATAACCATTACTGTCTGTCGTGATGCCACTATTGTTTTCTAATTTTATATTTTTAACTTCAGGTACTTTAACTAACACCGCTGTTTGATATATAGGCTGACTAAGTGTTATACCACCTGAGTGAGCTAAAATACTGCCACTCATACCATAATTTATTTGATGTGATGTATCGGTATAGTTATAACCTATATTGCTATTCATATAAGAACCGTTATAACTTAATGAGGCATATCCTGTTGAGTCCGATTCTTCTTCATGAGAATAACCTGTTTGAATATTGTAACTTAAGTTTTTATCTTCCAATAATGAACCGTTTAATCCGATAGTATTGTTAAAACGTTTCTTCATGTTATGCGAGGAGTTAGTACTTAAACTCGCATTTTGCCATATAGAATCATTATCAGAACGCATAAAGTTACTAAAAGGAATACTAGTATTAAATGCTAACATCTGATCTTTACTATCATTCCATGATGTTTTAGATAAGCTATAATTTAGGCCTAAATTAATACCTTTAATAATAGTATTAAGGCCTATCTGTAATTGATTATCTTGTTTTTTAGAATTCCAATAACGCTGATTAGTACCAATAATATATAACGTAGATTGATCACCTATTTTTTGAGTAATATTGAGTTGTATCCTTTGCCTTTTATTATAAATAAGATCGTAGTAACTTTGTGGCAATCCACTAACTTCAACAACACCATCCTCCGTTTGTATATAATTTCCTCTCATTTTTTTATAAGTAGTCTCTGCTAAAGTATAAAAACCACTCGTCGCATATTTATAACCGGCAAGTTGCACCCTTGTGCCTAATTCATTGATAGATTTATTATAAAGAATACGTATCGATTGCCCACGGTGTGTAGAGTCATCGGGTAGTATTGATCTCGCTTCGGTAATATCAAATGATAAAGCCCCAAAACGCCCAATATTTTTACCTACCCCAATACTTGCCGCTTGGTAATTTTTGGATAACTGGGTTCCTCCATAAATGGTCCAACCCGCAGGTAAGCCGTGGATCACTGATCCTTGTAGAAAATAAGGCCGCTCCTGCTCATCATTACCCGAACGGTAACTACCTACAGTCACTGAATATTTGGTATGTCCTTCCCTTTGTAATAAAGGGACTGATGAATATGGCACAGTAAAGGTTTGTGTTGAACCATCAGACTCGGTAATGGTTACCTCTAAATCGCCACTGTTACTTGTTGAATAGAGATCATCAATAACAAAAGGACCCGGTGGAAAAGAGTTACGGTAAATCACATAACCATTTTGCTGTATAGTAACCTCGGCATTAGTCCGGGCGACACCTCGAATAATCGGAGCAAAACCTCTTTGGCTATCCGGTAACATAACTTCATCAGATGACAGTTGAAAGCCTCTAAAGTTGATGCTGTCGAAAACTTCACTTTGTGTGTAGCTATCACCAATAATAAGACGAGAATATAATTTATTAATACCACGTTCTATATAAGTATTCAGATGTTTCCAACTTGATTTATTAATAGAATCATAAGAATAAATAGAGTTATCACGAAGACGCCATGGCCCAAGATTGATCCCACTTTGTAAATTGAGATGAGTAAAATGAGTATCTGGGCTACCATCGTTGCGAGTTTTACTCCCATTTAAAATATAGGTAATAAATCCAGCCACAATACCATCATCCCATAACTCTGGTGGAATAAAGCCTCGAGACTGATTGACTAAATATACTTGAGGTATAGTGAGATTGAGCTTTTGTGAACCAACATCAAAATTTGCTGTGGCTTGAGCAATTAATGAAGTAAGTGACTGACAATGTTCATCGAGCTCATTTTTCTGTTCAACATTATTTTTATCTTTATTTTGTTCATCCGTTATGAGATTTAAATTAACATTCCAACTTTTTAGCTCTGCTTTTGTGATACATGGTGATAGCTGCCCTTTATTCTCAATAAAATTGATATATTGGGTTTTTAAGAATATGTCATTTAAGTAAATATCAACCAGATAATTACCTTCAGGTACTTCTAATCCTTTCTCAAAAGAAGATAGATCAGCGACAGACTCCGGGTTATCTGATAAGAAATAGGGGTTATAATAAAACTCCTCCTCAGACTTTGAGTCAACTGAAAATAGTAGCGCAAGTATAAAAATAAATAATTTTACGTTATTTATTTTTATGCCGCTTAAGCTATTTATACCTGTTGAAAATGACATAATATCACTCTTTCAATTCTACAATATTAAATAATGATTATCTAACGTCGACGATTGTTTTTGGTGTGATGGCACCATAATCATTAATAGTTTGAAACGAGAGTTTCCCATAAGCTGATGTTGGAATAGAGATAGACTTATCTTCAAAAGGTGGAACCATAGTGTTCTCTAATTTTTTACCACCAAGTTCTAATTCAGTCATCGTAATAAAATAAGGTGTCGGATTTTTTATAATAAGTGTGTCATTATTACGTTTAAATTGTAGTTTTTTATAATTTTCATCTGGAGATATGGTGAGATCTTTTGGTCTATAAAAGAATTTTATTTTACTAATAATCGCAAGTTGTAACATATTCTCATTAGCAAGTGATTTTTCTACAGCGGGGATAGATTTTACACTCAACCAAAATAAAGTTTCTCTATCTTTCGGTAATTTATTGTTAGTTGCATCTATAATTCTTAAAGTATTCTCTTTTTTACCCTGCATAGAAAATAGAGGAGGCGTAATAACAAAAGAGTTATCTTTCTTTCCTTTGCTATTTTCTATCCAAGACTGTATTAAATAACGTTTTTCATCATTATTAATTACTGGTAATTTTACTTGCTTTTCACCTGCAAAATAAATGACTCTAGTTGCCCCTAATGATACAGCAGCATATGCTTGGTTAATGACACATAGAGTTAAGAGCATTAAAAAAAGAAGCTTTATTTTAGAAAAAGTTAGAATACTATTCATTTTTATAATCCACTATAGCTAATCTTGGTGTATGTCTTATTAAAATAACCCACAAAAAAGTAAAAAAGCCTTATACTAAAAAATAGTATAAGGCTATATATTATTCGTATTGGACAGCAAAGGTTGCATTCGCGTTTGCGATACCAGGTTCAGTTGCACCTAAAGCATAATATCTTGCTTGGAATGGAATAATATTTTTTCCATCATGTAATTTAGTTGCATTACCGAATCCAGCGCCATCAAAAGACATTGGTGCACTCTTACTATCTAAAATTTGAATACCGACATTTTTAGCACCACCAGCAGAAGAAGAAGATACTGCTAATACGTCATCTTGTCCTGCAGCAGAAACCCCTGTAAAAGCAACTTTTGCAGTACTAGCTACTTTAGAGTCACAATCATTTAATTGGATAGTAAAATTAGTATTTTCGCTAAAATCACCAGCTTTCGCTAATTTTGCAGTTCTCACTTGACCTAATTTAACTATTTGGCCATCAGATGAAGAGTCAACAGCACATGCTGCATTTACTAATTCACCTTTAAAAAATATTTCGCCACCATTCACGGTTACAGGTCCATTTCCTACAGGATCTTCAGCTGAAACAGCAAAAACAGAACCTACAGATAATGCAGAGATCACAAAAAGTTTCAAATAATTAAGTTTCATATAAATTACCTTAATTCCTAGAAAATAATAAACACATTTAATTACGATTTTTCATAGACTTTTATCTTATTTAGATAATAAGATAAAAGTTACTAAGAAATTAAATTGACATCAATATAATAATACTTAATTAAAATTTAACAATTAATTTTTTAAAATTTTTATTCTTACTTTAATTGAATGTTTTATTTTGATTATTTTATTTAGCCCTTCTAAATTAAATTTATTACAATAAGATTGGTTTATTTTAATTAAGTGTCATTACTAGTTTTTATATAATTATTTGTTTTTTATGTTTATATAAAAAGTAATTAATTTATTTTTTATATATTAAGATAAGGAAAAGCACTTAAAATAGTTCACATCAATTATTATAGCAATAACATTAATTATTTAAGCTTATTAAAAACATTATTATTATTAAGATAATATCTTTAGATAGAGATTGCATAAAAGTAAAATAATTTAAACAAAATTTTTTTATTAATAGACTATTATAGAAAATTTACACTAAAATAAAAAAGACGGGATAACTTTTCAGTAATCCCGTCCTATTTACCTAGCATATTACAGATATTATTTACTTTGAACGGTGGTAATGTCTCGCCCAATGCTTAAATTGATGAGTAATTTTCCTTAACTCACCATTGCGCAACATACCCACTAACACCCCCAAAATGGTATATATCACGCCTAAAACCAGCATCATCACGATATCCCCTAGGATGCTTTGGAATGATAATCCCATCTGGTTAATTCCGGCCATAGCATTTACAGCCCATGTAGAAGGTAATGCAGAGGATATTGCCAATACCCAATCCGGCATAGCTTGTAATGGCCAAATAGTTCCCGAAATATAGAATACTGGTGTCGTCACAAATGCCAATGTTAAGTAAATCATCTCAACACTGCGCAAGCATTCGGTGATCAACTTACCTAATCCTAATACCGCTAATAAGAATGGGAAGGTCAACATCCAAATTTGATAAAGTGGTGCTTCTTGACGATAGCCTAATACCCACGGCCATAGTGCAAAGAACACCGAAGATAAAAAGAGCCAAATCGGTATAAGTGCAGATAGCGCGCCTAAATATACCGCTAACGGAGGCTTCCCTTTTGGCGTTCCTCTGACGGCGATACTCACTCGTACACAAGCAATTAATAATGAGTGTTGCAATAACATCACTAACAAGCCTGGGAAAATAATGGCGGCAAAACTGACCCCAGGGTTATACATGGCGATAGTTTCACTTTGGATCGGTTTTAATAATATTTTTGACTGTGTCGCACTAAAACCCGCATTTTGTAAGATACGGCCGTTATAGTTATCTAATAATTGCTGATACGCCTGCATTAATTCTTGCTGAATTTGTCCACTAGCAAGGCGGTTGGTCGCATCCCCATACACAGGAACGGTAACATTTTTTCCATTAAGCAGTTTTTTTTCAAAATCTGTTGGAATGATAATAATGGCAAACAGTTCACGCATGATCATGTCATGACGAGCTTCATCTAAATTATCATATCCCTTTAAGCTTAATTTAGGTGTAGCATCTAATGAGCGGATAAGGGCATAACTGGCGGGACTATGATCTTGATTGATCACCGCCACAGGCAGATCCCACAATACAGGTTTAGCGTAGACTAAACTCATAATGCAAAGAGAAACCAATAATAACATCCACATCGGTTTTTCTAACATGCCTAATAAAACACGCTTAAATGTTTGGAAATACATCTGCATCATACGACACCTACCTGTAATTCCAATCTTTTAAAGATGCGTTTGCGAACTAAAAGCGCAATCGCAAAAGGATAAATCAACAAAAGTGTGCACACATAAAGAATACCTTGTAACGAAACTTCTCTTAAGAAGATATCAAACATAGCATTTAAGGCGTGCGTTAATGGCTCTAGATTAGAAATGATTCGAGCAGGTAATATCATCGACAGTTCAGGCACTGCCATCCCTGAAAAAGCTAAGGCGATACTCACTAGCATACCTATCATACTGTATGCGGTTATCGCACTATTGGTAAATGTAAACAACAGCAACCCAATACTTTGTGCCGCGATGATATAAAAGAACCCCACCAATATCATATAAAGCGGATTACCATTGACTTTTGCCCCTGAAAAATGCACCAACGCCGCTAATTCAACCATTAATAATGTTAAGAAAAACAGCGTATAAGGTGCTAATTTACCTATTAGGGCAAAAGTGAAAGGTTTGAGGTTTAATAGCATATTACCCCGTGATAAGGAGTAAATCGTGCAGGTGACAACAAAGAGTTGCAGCATATGAATGGTTGCAGCAAATTGTTGATAGTAGATATAACTACCACTAGCATTAAACAGGCTGTCATAAGAGAGTGTTACTTTGGCTAAAGGCGGCACTGGCTTATTCATCTCTTGCGCTAAAACAGTGCGATATTGAGCATTAAGCTCGGCAATTAACCCGCTAAAATCCTGTATAGCATAGCTACCCGCAGCATAATACAACCCATTGTAATACATTCGGGTTGTCGGCTGTTTACCTGCTAATACATCTTTTTCAAAATGGCGGGGGATCATTAAAATAGCGTAATCTTTTGCACTTCCTAACTGCTCTAAGGCGGTTCGCGGATTTGTATCTAGCGCACTTAATTTTGCATGAGAGCCTGCATTTAAATCTCGGATCAACGTTTTTGATAGTGGACTATTATCATTATTGATAACGGAAACTGGCAAGTTCAGCAAAGTACCTTCTGAAAAGTTAGCACTAATTAATGTGAATAACATTAATGGAAACAGCCAGCTTAGCCAGTGGAACACTGGGCTTCGCACTGCCATATGGGTTTCTCGTGAGAATGCGCTATTAAAACCACGCCAAGCTGCCTTTACTCTCATTATTCGCCCTTACTTATCCCAACGCCATAATGCGCTCATACCAGGACGTAGTCCTTCAATTTGTGCCGTTGGATACAGTCGAACTTCAAAGGTTTTTAAGTCGAAATCTCCTGTTGCACGCGTCGCTCTTTTCGTTGCGTAATCTCCCATAGGAGCAATATAGCGAACTTCTGCTTCCACTTCTTTATTGCCTAACGCAGGAACAGTGATGGTGATGCGATCGCCTTTGCGGATATCGGCTAAAATATCTTCACGCAAGTTATATACAAAATAGGCTTCAGGGAGACGAATTAACGTAGCTAATGGGCTATTGGCATTAAAAAGCTCACCCACTTCCGCAGGAATAGGCCCCACTTCGCCGTCAACCGGAGCTTTTACCTGTAAATCTTGTTGCTGAACTTTCAGCTCAATTAATTGCTGCTCTGCTTGTTGTAGTGCGGCTCGGTATTTCTCACGTAATTCAATACGATCACCGTTTTTCGCTTCATCTAATTCAGCTTGAGCGGCTTTGGCTTGCTGCACGGCAACATCTCGACGACTACGAGCACTATCAAGCTCATTGGCAGAGACATAACCTTTATTGGCGACCGCACTAAGACGTTGGTAATCTTTCGTTGCATTGGTGGCTTGTGCTTGCGCCTGAGATAAGATCGCTTGTAAATTGCGAATGCTTTCTTCTCTTGTACCGTGAATAGAGAGATCTAATTGAGCTTGAGCTTGGGCTTTTGCCGCTTCCAGTGCAGCCACTTGAGCATTGAGTTCTGGGCTATCTAAGGTGATCATCAATTGCCCCGCTTTAACATCATCACCCCGCTCAATATGACGCTCTATAACACGTCCTTTGGCTTTAGAGGCCACAATAACTTCAGGTGCATCCACTTCACCTTGCAGTAATAAATATTGATTATGCGCGCGGAAAAGAACGGCTAATGCAATAAGTATTAGCATTAATAAAATAAGATAGATGGCTCTTTTTTTCATATAACGATTAGACCTTAATAGTGAAGTAGAACACTCACTGATAGCGTTATCTTACACAATAACTGGCTATTTCTTTAAGAATTTTGTGCGCTAGATCACTGACTCAGAGGAAGATTTTCTTTGATAGTGCGATTAAGTTATTCTTATACCAAATTTTATTACTCCATGAATAGCCTCATTTTATCTACGTTTTTTTAATTTATTAAATAAACACAGAAAGTGGTACACACAACTTATGTACGAATTTGATTTAATTTTGCTGTTATTACAGCAAATGTGCGTTTATCTCATTATTGCGTGGTTTCTCAGCAAAACGCCGCTATTTACGCCTCTTTTACAAGTGACTATCAAACTTCCACATAAATTAATGTGCTATGTGATTTTCTCCATTTTCTGCATTATGGGCACCTATTTTGGATTGCATATTAATGACTCTATTGCTAATACCCGTGCTATTGGCTCCGTATTAGGCGGATTATTAGGTGGCCCGTATGTAGGCTTTCTCGTTGGCTTCACGGGTGGCTTACACCGCTATTCCCTCGGCGGAATGACAGCGTTAAGTTGTATGGTATCCACTATCGCAGAAGGATTAATTGGTGGATTAGTTCATCGTTATTATGTAAAACATGGACAAATGCACCGCATATTTAATCCTTGGACAGCGGCTACCGTCACCTTTTTTGCCGAAATAATACAGATGAGTATTATTTTATTACTCGCTCGTCCTTTTGATGAAGCACTTTCTTTAGTAAAAAATATTGCCGCTCCTATGATTGTAGCAAATACAATAGGTGCTGCGATGTTTATTAGGATATTACAAGATAGACGTGCCATTTTTGAAAAATATACCAGTGCTTTCTCCGCTCAAGCATTAAAAATTGCGGTTTGCACTGAAGGTATTTTACGTAAAGGCTTTAACCAAGATAATAGTACTCGTGTTGCAAAAGTTATCTACCAAGAATTAAAAGTCAGTGCTGTCGCCATTACGGATAGAGATAAACTACTCGCTTTTATTGGTATTGGCGCTGATCATCATTTGCCGGGTACACCGATTTCCTCAGAACAATCTAAACAAGCCATTAATAATAACGAAGTCGTGTATGCGGACGGTAATGAGACACCTTATCGATGTACCCTTTCTCCACATTGTAAATTAGGCTCGACACTGGTTATTCCTTTACGAGGAGAAAATAATCGCGTTATTGGCACCATAAAGCTCTATGAAGCAAAGAATCGCTTATTTAGCTCCATTAATAGAACCTTAGGAGAAGGGATCGCCAGTCTATTATCAGCACAAATTCTTGCCGGGCAATACGAAAGAAATAAACAATCACTATTAGAATCAGAAATTAAATTACTACACGCACAAGTCAATCCCCACTTTTTATTTAATGCATTAAATACATTACAAGCCGTTATTCGTCGTGATAGTGATCAAGCAAAACAGTTAGTGCAATTTCTGTCAGCTTTTTTTCGTAAGAATTTAAAAAGACCCGAAGCGATAGTGACACTCAGTGATGAAATTGAACACGTCACGGCTTATTTACAAATTGAAAAAGCGCGCTTTCAAGATAGTTTACAGATAGATATTCAGATACCTGAACATTTAGCCACTGCGCGCCTTCCTGCATTTTCGCTTCAGCCTATGGTTGAGAATGCAATTAAACATGGAACATCACAGTTATTAGGCATCGGAAAGATTACAATTAGAGCGCATCAAGAAGACCACTTAATAGTGATCGAAATTAGTGATAATGCAGGGCTTTATCATTCGCAAGGCGCATCACATCAGCTCGGTTTAGGAATGAGACTTGTCGATAAGCGGATTAAATTACGCTATGGTGATCTATATGGTGTACTTGTGGAGTGTCAGCCTGATAACTATACCAAAATAAAAATCTGTTTACCCTTAGAAAAAAATATGGATAACGCAGCATAACAATGAATATATTAATCGTTGATGATGAGCCGCTTGCTCGTGAAAATTTACGTTGTTTACTCGAAGAAGAAAAAGATATTCATATTATTGGTGAATGCAGTAATGCTATTGAGGCGATAGGGGAAATACATCGTAAAAAACCTGATGTGGTTTTTCTTGATATTCAAATGCCACGTATTACTGGCTTAGAAATGGTCTCAATGCTTGATCCTGAACATCGCCCTTATATTGTCTTTTTAACCGCATTTGAAGAATATGCTATTCAAGCATTCGAAGAGCATGCTTTTGATTATTTGCTCAAACCATTAGAGCAAGAGCGTTTAGCCAAAACATTAAGTCGTTTACGCCAAGGCAATAAACAAAATATTGATTTATTATCACCACCAGAAGAACGCTTAAAGTGCATTCCTTGTACTGGGCATAGCCGTATTTGGCTAATGCCAATCGATGAAGCCGTGTTTGCTACATCACGATTAAGCGGTGTCTATGTCACCAATAATCAAGGGCAAGAAGGTTTTACTGAGCTTACATTACGTACTTTAGAAACACGCACTCCGCTGGTACGTTGCCATCGTCAATATTTAGTGAATATGGATTATGTCAATGAAATTGTATTTGGTGATAATGGACAAGCAGAACTTATTTTACATAATAATAAACAAATTCCGGTCAGTCGACGTTACCTTAAACCCTTAAAAGAAGCGATTGGCTTAATTTAATTAGTAAAAAGGAATGAGCTAGATGGAACCCATTTATATTAAAGTTTATATTAATCGCATCGAAGTTCGTGATCTTCACACCAAAAAAGAATTTTCTGTAGAACGTCATTTTACTCATAGCCGAATGTTAATTGGTGATTTTTACCCTGCTATTGAAGCGATACGAACAGCACTTACTCAAATAGGTATTAACCCATTATCCTTTTTTTGTCGAAAAAGAAATGTGGTAATTCATCCTTTAGAACGTACCGAAGATGGATTATCCCAAGTAGAAATTCGATTATTCAATGAAGTCATTGCCGGTGGGTTGAATAACAAATACAAAAAAATCGTTATTAGTGCAAAACTCACACCACTTATGGATGCAGAGGTAATTGAATTAATCAATAAATCATAACTCTATATAAAATCAGTATTTAACCATTTACAAATAAGTGTCTAAATACTTATTAAAAACCTGCTGATATTGTTTTCTAGAAAATATAAATTGTTTAATAGGTGTTATTCCATGCTTATCCAAATCTAAAGCCTCCTCTCTATCTAATCCATCCTTATATGCAATATTATTCCATTTCACCTAATGTTCTGTAATATCTAAAGTACAAGAAATCACAGAACAATAATCACTACCACAATGGCAACGATAAAGCACTAATCGATTATTCTCTAATTGACTATAAACAGGTTTAATACCTAAATATTGTTCGGCTTTACTGTAAATTATTTTATTACGATTGTAATTAGGAAAGTTATCTTTATCAACAATAAAAATATCAAAATCAAAATCTAAAAACCGCCAATCCGTTTGCCGATCAAACCCCAACCATTTGTCTAATCCCTTACCATCAATATAGAAATTAATGCACTCTTGGAATATGCCAATAAAATGTACCCAATTGAGTAATTATTTATTTCTACTTTATATAGAAAAAACCAGCCAATTTTTGTTGACTGGTTTTTCAATTTATATCATCAACTCAATTGAATACTGAGTGAATTATATTCTTATTGATTATGAGTGCTACTACGGCGACGTGGTACATTTTCGTTATTACCGCCCTCGCTCACCATTTACCTGAACAATTTGCTTAATCCATTAGAGCAAGAGCGTTTAGCCAAAACATTAAGTCGTTTACGCCAAGGCAATAAACAAAATATTGATTTATTATCGCCACCAGAAGAACGCTTAAAGTGCATTCCTTGTACTAGGTATAGCCGTATTTAGCTAATGCCAATCGATGAAGCAGTGTTTGCTAGATCACAATTAAGCGGTGTCTATTTTTAAGCTATATTTAAAGTGTTATTTATCATTTTAATACGCTTAGCTAATATGGTTGCACAAATAAAACCAAGCAAACTAAAAGTGACCATAATACTAAATACATAGTTATATCCTTGAATGCCCTCAAAATTATCTAATAATGACCCATAGAGAGCATAAGCAAACATGGAAGGCATATAACCAATAATACATCCAAACGCCATCGCTGAACCCGCATATTGTCTTGGTGTTCCAATTTCATCCATTGGTGCAAAGAAAATAGCTCTTTGCGAGAAAATGATTGCACCGAAACCTAATGTTGCAGTCATACCTAAATAGACATTCATTGAGTCATGAGGCAACATAATGAAAATAGCCATTGCAATCGCAGATAATAAAAATGTCCATTTCAGATATATTGTTGGCGATTTTGCAACTTTGTCAGCTAAAAATCCGCCTAATGGACCACCTATCATTTTTAGTGCATATTGATTAATAATGCCATAGGCACCGATAAGGGCTATTGGTAGTGCGTAAATATCTTTTAAAAAAGGAATAAAATAAGTTAACCCACAGTAAGCAGAATAAACAAAGAAGATACTCATTGATGCTAACCATAAGTTAGGACATTTTACGACATTTTTAATCCCTTCCAAAACTTGGCGATTAGCTTCACTTGCTGAGGAGGTTTCCTTCTTATCGTCATTATCCACAATAAAATATGTAATTATACCTACTATTATTGTAGCAAGCGTATAATAAATTAATCCTGCTTGCATACCTGCTTTACCTTCACCAAATAAAACAAATATATAAAGAGCTCCCGAAGCTACTAGAACATCAACAACCCCTCGCCCAGCTTCTAGAAAACCAAACATACGTCCTTGTTCTTCTTTATTTCCTAATAAACGTACCGATTTTAGTAAAACAGGCCAATAAACAACCTCGCCGAAAAATGCCATTGCACCAAATGCAATTAAATAACCCGTAAAAGGAGGCAATGTGCTTAAATAAGCACCACATAAACCTACCCCAATTAAGCCCGCTGGTAATAAAATTTTCTTAGAGAAGCGATCGGCAATATACAATGATGAAAATAATCCGATTGTTTGAATAATGGCATAAATAGTAAAGCCAAAACCAATTTGGGTGTTAGATAATCCCCAATCTTGTTGCATTGGCACATAAAATACATCTTTCATGCTGGATAGTTTGAATATAGTCCCACCACCCAAAATAAGAAAACATAATTTTCCCCATTTATTCATGATCATATTTCCTATTTTTTATAAGCGATAGCTTCTATTTCAATTAAAACATCTTTAGGTAGACGAGAAACTTCCACACATGAACGAGCTGGGTATTTTCCTGATGTAAAAAAAGAAGAATAAATATTATTAAAAATAGGAAAATCTTTTATATCTTTAATAAAACAAGTCGTTTTAACAATATCATCCATTGATGCACCGGCAGCTTCTATAATAGCTTTTAAATTATTCATAGCTTTTAATGTTTGTGTTTCAATATCATTTCCCATAACAGAACCATCATGAGTATTGAATGGGCAACAACCTGAAATATAAATATGATTTTCAACTTTAATTGCTTGTGAATAAGGACCAATAGCTTCTGGTGCTGATGTAGTATTAATAATCATGAGATCACTCCAATATTTGATAACTATTTTTATATATTAATAACAATATTTTTTTCTTAGTTCTTTTAATTTATTAACAGAAACTTGTACACAACGCTCTTGTGCGTCCATTAATGTTTTTAATGCAACAGGAGAAATTTTAGCTGGATAATAATATTCCAAGGGGTTAATTAATTGCGTATCAAAAGGTGGTGATTTAACTTCAAAGCTTCCACTTAATTCAAATACTCCCCCCGTTCCTTTATCTCTAGCAAAATGAGATGTATAGGGAAAACAGTTTTCTAAGTTAATACGTGTTACAGGCGAATGTTCAACTAATAAACGAAAACATTCATCGATATCAATACTCCCTTCACCAAGAGGCATTCCTGTAATTACCAGTGTTTCATCATCATGTGTAACAATATGATCTTTAAAATGAGTGCTATATGTATAAGGTGCTAATTTGCTCACTGTTACTATAGGATCTTCCCACGCCATCATGCCATTACCAATATCACAATGTGCACCAACCCAAATAGAATCAATATCTTTTACAATATTTAAGATTTCATCAGCCGTTTCATCTTCATGATTTTCTATTGCAAGACGTATACGATATTTTTTTAATAATGGAACAATAGACTTAATATCTTGAATAATTTTAGGGTATTGTTTCGGATTGTATTGTCCTCGACGAAACATATAAGTACGTATCACATCAGCACCAATTCCTCGAGCGATATCAATTGCTTTTGTTAATGCCTTTGGTGTTGTAAAACGTGTATCTAATTCACAATAAAGATTTTTATCTTCAATTGCCTGACGTACTTTTGCTAAATATTCAGGGCTATCACTTGTTAACACACCAAATTCTGGGTGTAATCCTTCATCAGGAATGATATTTAATTCGACCCCATCCAGCCCTAATTCAGTTGCTTTATTTATAAAATCAAAAACATCCATTACACCCTGCTGAAAAAATAGGTGATAGGACTCTGTTTCAATACCTAGTTTCATAATTTCTTCCTCGAATTCCTATACCCGTATTTAGCCATATTAAGAAAATAAAGTATGTGCTTAGGATCATAAAACTTAACTTAGTATAAAAATATTTTACTCAGTATTGTCCGAGTATACTAAATATGGATTTCGACAACTTTTAACGTTAGAATTATTTAACTGTAATTATGGGTAAAATTTCTTATGGACCTTCCTACAAACCAAAAGATTACTGAAGAAGATCGGCATCTACTCCGCTCTTATATTCCTTTTCTCGATAATTTGGGGCAATTTCTCGGTGATTATTGTGAAATAGTGCTACATAGTTTTGAGGATTTACGCCATTCCGTTATCCACATAGTTAATGGACATGTTACTGGTCGTGGATTAGGTGCCCCCGTAACAAATATTGCTTTAGAAAAACTCTCAAAATTTAATCGAACAGATCAAATGTGGGAGGTTTATTTCAATACAAAAAGTGTTCGGCCATTTAAATCATCATCTACTTTAATTGTAAATAATGCAGGTACACCTATTGGTATGATTTGTATGAACTTTGCTCTCGATATGCCATTAAATGCATTAATAGATAGTTTTACTGATACAAATAATTTAAAACATGAAAATTTTTCACAAGATGTGAATAATCTTGTACAGAATCATCTAGAACCAATTAAAAAGAGAGTTTACGGAAATAAAAATATTCCAAGTAAATACAAGAATTTAGAGATAATTAAAGAATTAAATGAAAGTGGACTTTTTGAATTTTCAGCAACACATAAAATAGTATCCGCCGAATTAGGCATAAGCTCAGCAACAATTTATAAGCATTTAAGAAATTTAAGCAAGAAATAATAATAAGATTTACTTATTGTCTAGTAGGAGATGGGATCACTCCTGTCGTCCTCTAACAGCGCCCTACTTACGGCTGCATATAAGGCGCCAAACACCATGCTCAGCATACTATAAAAAAACCAGTCCATTGTATGGACTGGTTTTTATCAATTCAGCTTAAAATTGAATAAACTTTAAGTTTCTTATTGATTATGAGTACTACTACGGCGACGTGGTGCATTTTCGTTATTACCGCGACCACGGAAGTTACCACGCTCGCCATTACCACGGCGTGGTGGTTGATCGCCTTTACTAAAGCGACGACCACCTTGTGGCTGACCATCACGACGGCTGCTATTACGGCGCTCACGGTAAGGTTGTGCATCACCCACTAACTGCATATTCAATGGTTTATTCATAATACGAGTACGAGTGAAGTGGCTTAATAAATCGCCTGGCATCCCTTTTGGTAACTCAATGGTTGAGTGAGAGCCATATAATTTGATATTACCAATATAACGGCTACTGATATCGCCTTCGTTGGCAATAGCACCAACAATATGACGAACTTCAACCCCATCATCACGACCCACTTCAATACGATAAAGATCCATTTCACCCGCATCACGGCGCTCACGACGTGGAGAACGTTCGCGATCGTTACGGCGATCATCACGATCGTTAAATTCACGACGAGGACGACGTACTGGATCAGGTGGCAGAATAAGTGCACGCTCACCTTGAGCCATTTTCAGTAATACCGCCGCCAATGTTTCCATATCTAACGCTTCTTCACCTTGTGGCGCTAATTTTGGTAACAATGCACGATATTGATCAAGGTTACTTGTTTCTAACTGTTGAGCGATTTGCTGAGCAAATTTTTCCTGACGACGCTGACTAATCAGCTCTGCGTTTGGTAACTCAACTTCAGGAATAGACATCTTCATCGTGCGCTCGATATTGCGCAGTAAACGGCGCTCACGATTATCAACAAATAGAATTGCACGACCCGCACGACCTGCACGGCCAGTACGGCCAATACGGTGTACATAAGACTCTGAATCCATAGGGATATCATAGTTGACAACCAAGCTGATACGGTCAACATCCAGACCACGCGCAGCAACATCCGTTGCAATAAGGATATCTAAACGGCCGTTTTTCAGACGCTCTAATGTTTGCTCACGCAGAGACTGATTCATGTCACCATTCAATGCCGCACTGTTATAGCCATTACGCTCTAAGGTTTCTGCTACTTCTAAGGTCGCATTTTTTGTACGAACGAAAATAATAGCTGCATCGAAATCTTCTGCTTCTAAGAAACGGATTAATGCTTCATTTTTACGTGCACCATAAGTCATCCAATAGCTTTGGCTAATATCTGGGCGTGTAGTTACACTGCTTTGAATACGTACTTCTTTTGGATCATTCATAAAGCGACGTGTAATACGACGGATAGCTTCTGGCATCGTCGCAGAAAATAATGCAGTCTGGTGTTCTGCTGGGATCTTACTTAAGATATTTTCAACATCTTCAATAAAGCCCATACGTAACATTTCATCAGCTTCATCTAATACTAAACCTTTTAGTTTAGATAAATCTAAGGTGCCACGGTTTAAGTGATCTAATAAACGACCCGGTGTACCCACAACAACTTGTGGCCCTTGGCGTAATGCACGTAGTTGAACGTCATAGCGTTGGCCGCCATACAGAGCAACGACATTCACTTTTGGTAAATGTTTAGAAAAATCTTCAATGGCTTCGGCAACCTGAACCGCAAGTTCACGGGTTGGTGCTAACACTAAAATTTGTGGTGCTTTTAATGATTCATCTAGATTGTGTAATAACGGTAAGCTAAACGCAGCGGTTTTACCACTACCGGTTTGTGCCATACCTAGAACATCATTGCCATCTAAAAGGAAAGGAATACATTGTTGCTGAATTGGAGAAGGCTTCTCGTAGCCTAAATCATTCAGTGCAGTCAAAATAGGTGCTGATAAACCTAGATCAGCAAAAGTCATATCGGTTTCAGTAGTCATGTCACTGTGCCTCATTCATTATGGCGGCCAGTTGACATAACATACCGCATGGTTTGTCGGTCTTTATCATCTAAAATGTGAACTGGCTCAAATTATATTATTAAACGAACAAACAAGCCCTCATCCTATGCAGATGATGGCTTTCAAACTGATCAAAGAAATGTTCGTCAGCTATTGCTGGTCCGATTCCGCTAGGTCTTCTTGTTGGCCTAACAGTGCTAATTCCAACAATGCGTAGCGGTGCTCAACAAAGTTATGTGCGTTGTTGGCAACCGTCAGCTTGAATAACGCTTCAGCGCTATCCATGTCCCCCAGACTTAGGTAATATTTACCTAAATAGAAGTTAGTTTCACTAAGATGCTCAGCGAGCGAAGTGTTATCGGTTGACGTCTCATTTAGCCTTTCCATTAATGTTTTTTCACTAATGTCACCTAAATAAAACTCAACTATATTCCATCCCCATTGTCCCGTTTTATTCGCCTGTAGGTATCGCTGTTTCAGCTGTTTTTTAGCAGAATCAGAGTCTATCTCTTTTTCAACAAGATATAACCAAAGCGAACGAATGGGATCATTTGGATCGACCTGATAAAACGCCTGCAGATCATCCTGCGCCAATTTCAATCGGCCACCATAGTATAAAGCGATACCACGATTAAAACGCGCATTATTGTAAGTTGGATCAAGCTCTAAAACAGAATCAAACGCTTCATAAGCAGCATCATAATTCGCTGCTTGCGTAAAATAGATACCTAGAAAATTAAAAATCTCTAGCATATCTGGTCTCATTGACAGCGCCATTGAAAAATCATTGCGCGCCAATGCTCTTAAACCGAGACTATCATACAGCACACCACGCTCATATAAAAGCTGTGCATATTCATCTTCGGTTAATGAACGGCTCGCCAGAATTTGTTCTATACGAGCCAATATCACTTCTTGTTGTAAAGAAGGCTGTAGTGGAGTAGCAAAAATAGCATTCTTACGCCATTCTGGACTAGTGCTGCACCCGGAAATAAAGATGAAAACAGCAATAGAACAACCGCGCAGAAATGTTTTCATTTCTCACTCCCAAAGTCAGACTCTTTCAACAAAAAGCGTTTTATGACGTCCTACTTGTCAATCATAATAAGTCTCTACCGATACCTATGTCTAGATATCGGTAGTAGAATATCATTAATTTGCAGGATCTTCAGAAGAAGTTTCAGCTGCTTCCTGCTGGGTTGCTTGAGCCTCTTTCATGCTTAAGCGGATACGGCCTTGGCGGTCAATTTCCAGTACTTTCACTGGAACTTCTTGACCCATAGTCAGGTAATCACTTACTTTCTCAACGCGTTTGTCTGCGATTTGAGAAATATGCACCAGACCTTCTTTACCACCGCCGATAGCAACAAATGCACCGAAATCAACGATACGTGTTACTTTACCGTTATAGATACGGCCAACTTCGACTTCTGCCGTGATCTCTTCGATACGAGCGATAGCTTGTTTTGCTTGTTCGCCACTAGTAGCTGCAATTTTCACTGTACCATCATCTTCGATTTCGATAGTGGTACCCGTTTCTTCCGTTAATGCACGGATAACTGAACCACCCTTACCGATAACATCTTTGATCTTATCAGCATTGATTTTGATAGTGTGAATACGTGGTGCAAACTCAGAAATTTCTGCACGAGGCTGGCTAATTGCACTTTCCATTACCCCTAAAATATGCAGACGTGCGCTTTTCGCTTGATTTAACGCAACTTGCATAATTTCACGAGTGATACCTTCGATTTTGATATCCATTTGTAATGCACTGACTCCGTTACGGCTACCCGCAACTTTAAAGTCCATATCACCTAAATGGTCTTCATCACCTAAAATATCAGAAAGAACAACGAAGTTTTCACCTTCTTTTACCAGACCCATTGCAATACCAGCAACAGATTCTTTAATTGGTACACCAGCATCCATCAGTGCTAAAGAAGCACCACAAACAGATGCCATTGAAGATGAACCATTGGATTCTGTAATTTCAGACACTACACGTACTGTGTATGGGAATTCTTCAATCGTTGGCATAACGGCTAATACACCACGTTTTGCTAAACGACCATGACCAATCTCACGACGTTTTGGCGAACCCATCATACCTGTTTCACCGACAGAATATGGAGGGAAGTTGTAGTGCAGTAAGAAGGTATCGGTATGCTCACCCATGATGTCATCAATGGTTTGTGCATCACGTGCAGTACCTAAAGTAGCTGTTACTAATGCTTGAGTTTCGCCACGAGTAAATAGCGCAGAGCCATGTGTACGTGGTAATAAACCTGTACGAATATCTAAAGCACGTACCATGTCTTTTTCACGACCATCGATACGAGGTTCACCCGCTAATACACGAGCACGAACAATTTTCTTCTCTAAACCAGAGAAAATTTCAATGATTTCGCCTTCGTCTAAAGACTCATCTTCTGCTAATAATGTGCTGATCACTTCATCACGAATAGCATCGATTTGCTCATAACGCTCTTGTTTTTCAGTAATACGATACGCATCACCAATACGAGTTTGTGCTAATTGAGCAATACGATCATGTAAAGATTGGTTAATAGGCTCTGGTGCCCAATCCCATTTTTCTTTACCGACTTCGGCAACTAATGCATTGATATTTTCAATCACAACTTGTTGTTGTTCATGACCAAATACCACTGCACCTAACATTTGTTCTTCTGATAATAAATCAGCTTCTGATTCAACCATCAGTACCGCACCCGCAGTACCTGCAACCACTAAGTCTAATTTACTAATTTTCAGTTCATCAACGGTTGGGTTCAGTACATATTGACCATCAATAAAGCCAACACGAGCACCACCGATAGGACCATTGAAAGGTACACCTGATAATGACAGTGCTGCAGAAGCACCAATCATAGCAACGATATCTGGGTTAACTTGTGGATTAACAGAAACCACAGTCGCAACTACTTGGATTTCGTTTAAGAACCCTTCTGGGAATAGTGGGCGTAAAGGGCGGTCGATAAGACGCGCGATTAAAGTTTCACCTTCGCCAGGACGACCTTCACGACGGAAGAAACTTCCTGGAATACGGCCAGCTGCGTATGAACGCTCTTGATAGTTAACGGTGAGTGGGAAGAAGTCTTGTCCTTCTTTCACTTTTTTCTTAGCAACAACGGTAACAAAAACAGCAGTGCCGTCCATGTCAACCATTACAGCAGCCGTTGCTTGGCGAGCCATCATGCCCGTTTCTAACGTAACGGTATGTTGACCGTATTGAAATTTACGAACTGTAGGATTCAGCAAAATAATATCCTTTATCTTATTGTCGCATGATATTTAGCGACGATGAATAATCTTTTCTCCGCTACGTCCCCTCGCGACTAATGGAAATATTTAACTTAACCACGTTTAAACACTTTCATTAGCCGCGCGAATTGTCGCAACTAGAGAGACTAAATAACCATCACCACATTAAAACATAACGACTCATTTTTGAAATAGCACTTTCTTAAAAATAGCACTTTCTAGTAGAAAAGGGGCCTACGGGCCCCTTTTCACTGAAACTCACTTGATTAGCGACGCAGACCTAAACGTTCAATCAGTGTAGTATAACGAGCTACATCTTTACGTTTCAGGTAGTCCAGCAGATTACGACGGCTGGAAACTTTACGCAGCAGACCACGACGGCTGTGGTGATCTTTTTTGTGCTCTGAAAAGTGACCTTGCAGGTGGTTGATTTCTGCAGTCAGCAGTGCGATCTGAACTTCGCTTGAGCCAGTATCGTTAGCATCACGACCGAATTCAGCAACGATCTTTGCTTTCGCTTCAGTACTTAGAGACATAATAAAACTCCAATAAAAGTAAAATTTTCAGATAGCCAATCTCTAATTCAGCTATCCAACTCAGCCACCTAAACAGATAGCCGCATTATTCTACGCTTCAAACACACTTAGCGCAAGAATTGCTATTCAGGGTTATTGAGTGCGTGATAATCCACGACTAATCTTTTCGGTGCAACTAGACCATCTTTGATGATCGCAAGGCCAATAAATTTTTTCTCATCGCCTTCGGTGACTCTGACCCATTCCCCTTCATCCAAGGTGTGATTTACCCGAACCGGTTGCCCCAGTTTTAAGTAACCCGCCATAATGGCGGTTAAATGCACCACAGGGAAATGTGCAACCGCAGTATCCATAGGCAATAATAAGGCATCTAACGCAGGAAATGGTGACTCATCTTGTTGCTGAGCATCATCAATGATTGCGCGCAATTGCTCAAGCGTCACCATACGCTCTTTCGGATAATCTGCGACTTCTAAACGACGTAAGAAAATCACATGGGCACCACAGTTTAATTTCTCACCCAGATCATCAATGATAGTGCGAATATAGGTACCTTTAGAACAATGAATTTCTAGTTCTAACTCATCGTCTTCCCAGCGAATAAATTGCAATTCATACACGATAATGGGTCTTGCTTCTCGCTCAACTTCAATACCTTGTCTTGCATATTCATAAAGTGGTTTACCTTGATGCTTAAGGGCTGAATACATTGAAGGAATTTGCAATGTTTCACCACGAAAACTCTCTAACGCAGCATCGAGCGCTTGCTGGTTAAACTGTACAGGTCGTTGCTGGATCACTTGTCCATGAGCATCAGAGGTATCTGTTCTTTCACCTAATTTGGCAATCACTCGATAGCGTTTATCTGAATCCAATAAAAACTGTGAAAACTTTGTCGCTTCACCTAAACAGATAGGAAGCATACCTGTCGCTAAAGGATCTAAAGCGCCGGTATGCCCCGCTTTACTTGCATTAAACATGCGGCGTACTTTTTGCAAAGCGTCATTCGATGAAATATCTTGAGGCTTATCAAGCAATAATACGCCGTTAATCTCACGCCCTTTACGACGACGCCCCATTACTCTTCCTCTTTATGACGGCGTTTTTCATCATCTTTGACAACATTTGACACAAGGTTAGACATACGCATACCTTCAACTAATGAATTGTCATAAGCAAATGTTAGCTCAGGAACAACACGTAAGCGCATCGCTTTACCTAATAAAGAGCGAATAAAGCCTGCTGCTTCGTTAAGGGCTTTTAAGCCATTTTCTACCATTTCTTCATCGCTTTCTTCACCTGCTGATAGGTTTAAAAAGGTGACAAATACTTTGGCGTAAGCCAGATCACGTGAAATTTCAACACCGGATACGGTGGCCATTCCAATACGTGGATCTTTTACTTCGCGCTGTAAAATGATGGCGATTTCTTTTTGCATTTCCTGAGAAACACGCTGAGCACGGCTAAAATCTCTTGCCATTTTATCTCTCCCTGACAATGTCGTTATCACTCTATTGTCATTATTGATCCAATTTTAAAATCGATGATATCTAAAGAGTATACATAAAGTCACGTTTCACAACCGCTTTACGCTTTTTTTCTCTTTAGCAATAAATCTGCTCTTTAGCGTTATCTTACCCTGTTCTTTTAATGACATAAATTACTGAAAGCCAATCTATTTCGCTTATATTGAAAAATACAGAAAAGAATAAAGGGGGAATAGCATAAAGAGAGGAATAAGAAGGGAGCCATTAAGCTCCCTTCCTTTTTAAATCAGACGTACTCGATTAATCGATAGAACGTTTAATTTCGATAACTTGGAACACTTCAATCATATCGCCAACACGGACATCGTTGTAGTTTTTCACACCGATACCACATTCCATACCATTACGGACTTCGTTGACGTCATCTTTAAAGCGACGCAGTGATTCAAGCTCACCTTCGTAAATAACCACGTTATCACGTAATACGCGAATAGGATTGTTACGTTTGATATTACCTTCAACCACCATACAACCCGCGATAGCGCCGAATTTAGGTGATTTAAACACATCACGAACCTCAGCAAGACCCATGATTTCTTGTTTGTATTCAGGCTCTAACATACCGCTCATTGCTGATTTAATTTCATCAATCAAGCTATAGATAACGGAGTAGTAACGTAAATCAACACTTTCTTGTTCGATAATACGACGAGCAGAAGCATCAGCACGAACGTTGAAACCAAGAATGATAGCATCAGAAGCAGCCGCTAAAGTCGCATCTGTTTCAGTGATACCACCCACGCCAGAACCGATAATTTTCAGTTTAACTTCATCTGTAGAAAGTTTAACTAATGCATCAGTGATGGCTTCACAAGTTCCTTGAACATCCGTTTTCAGTACGATGTTCAGTTCAGAAACTTTACCTTCTTCCATGTTAGCAAACATGTTTTCCAGTTTAGATTTCTGTTGACGAGCCAGTTTCACTTCACGGAATTTACCTTGACGATATAAGGCAACTTCACGCGCTTTTTTCTCATCACGAACAACGGTTGCTTCATCACCCGCAGAAGGTACATTAGACAGACCTAAAATCTCAACAGGCATTGATGGGCCGGCAGATTGTACTTCTTTACCTAATTCGTTACGCATTGCACGAATACGACCGTATTCAAAGCCACACAGAACGATATCACCTTTATTCAAAGTACCTTCACGAACAAGGATAGTCGCAACAGGACCACGGCCTTTATCGAGGTAAGATTCGATAACAACACCGCTTGCCATACCCTCTTTTACTGCTTTCAGTTCAAGAACTTCCGCTTGTAATAAGATAGCATCCAGCAACTCGTCAATACCTAAACCTTGTTTTGCTGACACATGGATAAACTGAGTCTCACCACCCCAATCTTCTGGCAGAATGCCATATTGAGACAGCTCAGTTTTAACACGATCAGGATCAGCTTCTGGTTTATCAATTTTGTTCACGGCAACAACAACAGGCACATTTGCTGCTTTGGCGTGTTGGATAGCTTCGATAGTTTGTGGCATCACACCATCATCAGCAGCAACAACCAGAACAACGATATCCGTTACCTGAGCACCACGGGCACGCATTGAAGTAAATGCGGCGTGACCTGGAGTATCTAGGAAGGTAATTTCACCTTTGTCGGTTTTAACGTGATAAGCACCGATATGCTGAGTAATACCACCTGCTTCACCTGAAGCCACTTTCGTTGAGCGAATGTAGTCGAGTAAAGAGGTTTTACCATGGTCAACGTGACCCATAATAGTCACAACAGGCGCACGAGATACAGCCATTTCATCGCTAGTATCACGGTCGTTCATCACTTGTTCTTCTAACTCGTTTTCACGACGTAAGATAACTTTGTGACCCATTTCTTCCGCAACCAGTTGTGCCGTTTCTTGGTCTAAAACTTGATTGATGGTTGCCATTGCACCCATTTTCATCATTGTTTTAATGACTTCAGAACCTTTCACTGCCATTTTGTTTGCTAAATCAGCAACTGAAATAGTCTCACCAATGACAACATCACGGTTTACGGCAGCTGCTGGCTTATTGAAGCCTTGCTGTAATGTGCTATTTTTACGTCCTTTGCCTTTCTTGTTAGAACGGCCAGCAGCGCGAGCTTCTTCACGATCTGCTTTTTCAGAGTGACGGTTATTTTTCTTTGGACGAGGGGCTTTTGCTGCACGACCACGGCCACGGCCACCTTCAACCTCAGCATCACTTTCATCTTCTGCATCACGCGCATAGCGAGATGTCGTCACATGATAGTCAGTGCCTTCTGTTTCAGATGACGTATCTGAAGTCCATTTTTCAGCATTTTCTTCCGCTAAGCGACGCGCTTTTTCTGCTGCAATGCGAGCTTCTTCTTCAGCTTTACGACGCTGAGCTTCTTCTGTTTTACGTTTCAGTTCAGCCTGTTCGGCTATGCGACGTGCTTTTTCCTGATCAGCCTTATCAGCTTTTGGTTTCTCGTTTTGTTTCACTTTGTCTTTTTCCGCTGCTTCGCGCTTAGCTAATTCCGCTGCTTCACGTTTTGCTTCTTCAGCTTCACGTTTTGCCTTTTCTTCAGCCTTTTTCTTGGCTTCTTCAGCTTCACGTTTTGCTTTTTCTTCAGCTTCGCGCTGTGCTTTCTCTTGTGCTTCGCGCTGTGCTTTTTCTTCTGCTTCGCGACGCGCCTTTTCTTCCGCTTCACGCTGAGCTTGCTCTGCCGCTTGTGCTTTTTCAACTGCATCACGGTTCACATAAGTGCGTTTTTTGCGGACTTCGATGGCTACTGATTTATTTTTGCCACCTGTACCAGGAACACTTAACGTACTACGCACTTTGCGCTGTAACGTTAATTTTTCTGGTTGGCTGGTTGACTCTTTATCACGGTTCAACCAAGCCAGCAAGGTTTCTTTCTCTTTTTGGGAGACAGAATCAGAGACGGTTTTCTTAATACCGGCATCAGCAAACTGCTGTACCAAACGTTCAACCGGTGTCTGAATCTCTTCTGCAAGTGATTTTACTGTTTCATCTGTCATTCTGTTCCTTCCTGCTCAGTTGTTACGCATCATTCCCAAACCAGCAGATATTACGAGCAGCCATAATGAGCTCGCCTGCGCGCTCACTATTTAAACCGTCAATATCAGTTAGGTCGTCGATACCCTGTTCGGCAAGATCTTCCAGTGTGCAGATACCACGGGCAGCTAGATCAAATGCTAAAGAACGTTCCATGCCTTCGAGAGCTAATAAGTCCTCAGCTGGCTGGTTATCGCCTAGGCTTTCTTTTTGAGCTAGTTCAATCGTTGTTAATGCCGCTTTTGCTCTTTCTCGTAATGCTTCAACTGTTTCTTCATCAAGACCGTCGATAGCTAACAGTTCGTCAATCGGCACATAAACTAACTCTTCAAGGGTAGAGAAACCTTCTTCAACTAAAACAGTTGCGAAGTCTTCATCAATGTCGAGATGCTTAGTAAATATTTCAATGGCTGCGTTTGCTTCTGCCTGATGCTTAGCATTCAGTTCATCTGCAGTCATGACATTCAGCTCCCATTTGTCATCACCGCGATGTTTTTTCAGTAATTGTGCTGCTAAGCGAACATTTTGACCATTACGGCCAATCGCTTGGGCAAGATTACTGCTTTCAACAGCGACGTCCATTGTACATTTGTCTTCATCGACAACAATAGAAGCAACATCTGCCGGAGCCATTGCATTAATCACGAATTGTGCAGGATTATCATCCCACAGAACAATATCAATTCGTTCACCGCCCAGTTCACTGGAAACGGCTTGTACACGTGCACCACGCATACCAACACAAGCACCCACAGGGTCGATGCGTTTATCGTTGGTTTTTACAGCGATTTTGGCACGAGAACCTGGATCACGTGCTGCAGCTTTAATCTCAATGATCTCTTCGCCAATTTCAGGTACTTCAATGCGGAATAATTCGATCAGCATTTCAGGACGAGAACGTGTTACGAAAAGTTGTGCACCACGAGTTTCTGTACGAACATCGTATAAGACACCACGTACACGGTCACCTGGGCGGAAATTTTCACGCGGTAGCATATCTTCACGTAAGATAACGGCTTCTGCGTTATTTCCTAAATCTAGGGTGATGTTATCGCGGTTTACTTTTTTCACAACGCCCGTGATAATTTCGCCTAATTGTTCGCGGAATTGATCAACAACCATCGCTCTTTCAGCTTCACGTACTTTTTGTACGATCACTTGTTTTGCGGTCTGGGTGGTAATACGGTCGAAAGTAACAGACTCAATTTGGTCTTCAATGAAGCCGCCTAGTTCAATTTCAGGCTCTTCGTATTTAGCCGCTTCAAGTGTGATTTCACGAGTAGGCTGAGTAACTTCTTCAACCACAAGCCAACGACGGAAAGTATCAAAATCCCCCGTTTTACGATCAATGCAAACTCGTACATCAATCTCTTGCTCATATTTTTTCTTAGTCGCTGTCGCTAATGCAGTTTCCAGTGCTTCGAAAATCTTCTCACGAGGAAGAGATTTTTCGTTAGAGACCGCTTCCACAACAGCCAGAATCTCTTTGTTCATCCTAGTTGCCTCTTCAAAACTTAAAAGTGGGGTACCAGGTTAGCTTTCTGGATGTTGCTCAGTGCGAACACTTCGTCTTTACCATCCACAGTAACCGTGATCATTTCGCCAGCGACAGACTTAATAATGCCCTGCCATTTACGGCGGTTTTGCATCGCAATTCGTAATACAACGGCGACTTCTTCGCCGATAAATTGCTCATAATGCGTTGTAGTGAATAAAGGTCTTTCTAAACCAGGAGATGAGATCTCAAGGTTATAAAATGTTTGAATTGGATCTTCAACATCCAGCACAGCACTGACCTGGTGGCTAACATCAGCACAATCATCAACAGTGATACCTTCTTCACTATCAATATAGATACGCAATGTTGATACTCGACCACGAATAAACTCAAGACCAACAAATTCAAAGCCTAATGCTTCTACTGGTGCTGAAACCATCGCTGTTAATTTTTGCTCTAATGTGGACAAACCCACCCCCAAGGCATAAAAAAAGGGCTTATAGCCCAGTATTCTATTCTCTGATAACAAAAAACCCCGAAATTCGGGGCTTTATGCAACTGGACCCTGTAACTTGCCAATCGAGATAACCTCTTCTACGGCACATTCCACTCAGGATCATAATCGGTTTACAAGATGATTAATGAGAAAAGTGCTGTATTGTTAGAAGTGGTTGCGGGGGCTGGATTTGAACCAACGACCTTCGGGTTATGAGCCCGACGAGCTACCAAGCTGCTCCACCCCGCGTTCGAAAAACGTGGCAAATTTTACGCTGATAACAAGCAAAACGCAAGCTATCTGGAATAATGGTGCCGAGAACGGGACTTGAACCCGTACGCCCGTTTTGTAGGCACTACCACCTCAAGGTAGCGTGTATACCAATTTCACCACCTCGGCACTTTAATGAGACTGTTTATTTAACCAAAACCCCAAACAATCTCATTTTTAACTATTACTTAGTTTACTGCGGAATATCTGTGTTTGCTGGTGCTACAGGCGCTGCTAATTGCTCAGCTTTTTTCGCTTCTTCTGCAGTCTGCTCGATAGACATCCACTTACTGTCTTCACGAACAGTTTTATTGGCACTTAAATTACCTAAAATAAGGCAAAGTACAATAAACACTGTTGCTAAAACAGCGGTCATACGGGTCATGAAATTTGCTGAACCGCTTGAACCAAATACTGTACCGGAAGCACCTGCACCAAAAGAAGCGCCCATATCAGCACCTTTACCCTGCTGTAACAGGATCAGACCAACCAGCCCTGTTGCTGCAATGATAAGAATAACAATGAGTGCTGTATACATTTGCGTTACCTATTCTATGGAACTTATCGCCTATGCGATAACCTTCGATTGCTTCACCCGCTTTAGTTCAACGACCTTACTAAGCGGGTGTGAATACTAACCAAACCTGAACTGACAAGCAAGGTTATTTTACTATAAAGTGATTAATTGAAGAAAAAAACAGCAATTAGCCAACATGTTTTACTGCATCAGCAATACGATTCGCCATCGCTGTGACTTGCTCTTCATTTTCGCCTTCAACCATCACTCGAATTAATGGTTCTGTTCCTGATTTACGTAATAAAACGCGTCCCTTACCACCAAGCTCCGCCTCAACTTCTTTTGCGACTTGCTGAACTTCTGTGGATTGTAGAGGATCGTGATTTCCCGTAAAACGAACATTCACCAAAATTTGTGGTAATAATTTCATGCCACTGCATAGATCATGCAAGCTCATATGGTTACGAACCATTGCGCTTAATACTTGTAGACCAGCAACAATACCATCACCCGTTGTTGTCTTATCAAGTAAAATAATATGACCCGAGTTTTCCGCCCCTAAACGCCAGCCTTTTTCTTGCAATTTCTCAAGCACATAGCGGTCACCCACTTTGGCTCTCACAAAAGGAATACCAAGCTGTTTTAAGGCAATCTCTAACCCCATATTACTCATTAGTGTACCGACGGCACCACCACGTAGTTGACCTTGGCGTAACGCTTCTCGCGCAATGATATAGAGAATTTGGTCACCATCTACTTTTAGGCCTTTATGATCAACCATAATAATACGGTCACCATCACCATCAAAGGCTAAACCAACGTCGGCACCCTCTTCTAACACGCGTTTTTGCAACATGCGTACATCTGTTGCACCACATTCGTCATTGATATTGATGCCCGTAGGCTCACAACCAATAGTGATAACCTCAGCCCCGAGTTCACGAAAAACATTAGGCGCAATATGGTAAGTTGCACCATGGGCACAATCCACAACAACTTTTAACCCATTTAAATTATTTTCGTTAGGGAACGTACCTTTACAAAATTCAATATAACGGCCCGCGGCATCAACAATGCGATTCGCACGCCCTAATTCTGCGGACTCTACACAAGTGATCGGTTTTTCCATTTCCGCTTCAATGGCTTCTTCTACTTCATCAGGTAGTTTTGTACCATCAATGGAGAAGAATTTGATGCCATTATCATAATAGGGATTATGAGAAGCAGAAATCACTATGCCAGCTTCTGCTCTGAAAGTACGGGTTAAATAAGCGACCGCGGGGGTTGGCATCGGGCCTGTAAATGAAGCGGATAATCCCGCAGCAGCAAGGCCTGCTTCTAGAGCCGATTCCAACATATAACCAGAAATACGAGTATCTTTACCAATAATGATTTTACGTGAGCCGTGACGTGCAAGTACTTTACCTGCAGCCCAGCCTAGCTTTAATACAAAATCAGGTGTAATAGGGCTGTCACCTACTTTTCCACGGATACCGTCTGTTCCAAAGTATTTACGTTCGCTCATTCATTATTTTCCTTTGCAGAAAGAGTCGCCTGCACGACTTTCATCGCATCTACAGTCTCTTTAACATCGTGTACACGAATAATTTGTGCCCCTTGCATTGCAGCAATAACTGCGCAAGCAACACTACCAGCAACACGCTCTTGTGGCGGAACATTGAGTAACTGTCCTACCATTGATTTACGTGACATTCCGGCGAGTATCGGTAAACCAAAGTGATGAAAATCACTTAGATGTGCTAATAATTGATAATTATGCGCTAAATTTTTACCAAAGCCGAAGCCTGGATCAAGAATAATTTGATTTTTCTCGATACCAGCATCAATACAACGTTGAATATTCTCTGCCAGAAAAGCATCAACTTCTATCATCACATTCTTATACTGCGGCGAATGTTGCATTGTTTTAGGTAAACCTTGCATATGCATAATACAAACAGGTAACCCCGTTTTTGCAGCCGCCTGAAGTGCTCCAGGTTCGGTAAGTGAACGTATATCATTGATAATAGAGGCACCCGCTTGAGCGGACTCCGTGATCACTTGTGCTTTGGATGTATCAACAGAAATCCACACATCAAAACGTTGCTGGATAGCTTCGACCACAGGAATAACACGATGTAACTCTTCATCGACAGAAATATCACTGGCACCCGGCCTTGTTGATTCACCACCGATATCGATGATAGAAGCCCCTTCAGCAATAAGTTTAGCGGCGTGGTTAATAGCATCATTAAGAGAGTTATGCGTTCCGCCATCAGAAAATGAATCTGGCGTCACATTTAAAATGCCCATCACTTGGGGTGAAGATAAATTAAGCTCTTTTCCTCTGGCAATTAATTTCATTTCGTTGATACCTATATAAAAAAACCCCAGAAAGCCTGGGGTTTGTATTTATAGCTTACTCAATATAAAACCCGATAAGGATTAATGAGTATTGTTATCAGAAGGTGTGTCACTCTCTGATCCTGACTTATTATTTGGCTCATTCGTCACATGTGTTTGTGTCGGCTGTGCTGTAGCGGTAGTTGCACCACTATTGCCATTATTGCCTTCCCAACCTGCCGGTGGACGAACTTCACGACGATTCATTAAGTCATCAATTTGAGGTGCATCAATGGTTTCATAAGTCATTAATGCATCTTTCATTGAGTGCAGAATATCTAGGTTGTCCATCAGGATTTGACGAGCACGGGTATAGTTACGATCGATGATAGCTTTAATTTCTTCGTCGATAGTACGTGCCGTTTCATCTGACATATGTTGCGCTTTAGCAACTGAACGACCTAAGAACACCTCACCGTCTTCATCAGCATACAGTAATGGCCCTAATTTTTCAGAGAAGCCCCACTGTGTCACCATGTTACGTGCAATATTGGTTGCCACTTTGATATCATTAGAAGCCCCTGTCGAAACATGTTCAGGCCCATAAATGATCTCTTCCGCTAAACGGCCACCATAAAGTGTTGAAATTTGGCTTTCCAGTTTTTGACGGCTGGCACTGATTTGGTCACCTTCAGGTAAGAAGAAAGTCACACCTAATGCACGTCCACGAGGGATAATCGTCACTTTGTGTACCGGATCATGTTCAGGCACTAAACGACCAATAATGGCGTGTCCCGCTTCATGATAAGCCGTTGATGCTTTTTGTTCTTCGGTCATAACCATTGAACGGCGTTCAGCACCCATCATGATCTTATCTTTTGCTTTTTCGAACTCGACCATTGAAACAACACGTTTGTTACCGCGTGCGGCAAATAGTGCAGCTTCATTAACCAAGTTTGCCAAGTCAGCACCGGAGAAACCCGGAGTACCACGAGCAAGGATCGCAGGATCAACGTCTGGTGATAATGGCACTCGGCGCATATGCACTTTCAGAATTTGCTCACGACCACGAACATCTGGTAAACCTACGACGACTTGACGGTCAAAACGACCTGGACGTAATAATGCAGGGTCTAATACGTCAGGGCGGTTAGTTGCGGCAATCACGATGATACCTTCGTTGCCTTCAAAACCATCCATTTCGACCAGCATCTGGTTCAGCGTTTGTTCACGTTCATCATGACCACCGCCAAGACCGGCACCACGTTGACGACCAACCGCATCGATTTCATCGATAAAGATGATACAAGGTGCTGCTTTTTTAGCCTGTTCAAACATATCACGAACACGAGAAGCACCGACCCCGACAAACATTTCAACGAAGTCAGAACCAGAAATAGTAAAGAAAGGTACTTTTGCTTCACCAGCAATCGCTTTTGCTAATAATGTTTTACCCGTACCCGGAGGACCAACCATTAGGATACCTTTCGGAATTTTACCACCTAATTTCTGGAAACGACCCGGATCACGTAAATACTCAACTAGCTCGCTGACTTCTTCTTTTGCCTCATCACAACCTGCAACATCAGCAAAGGTTGTTTTGATTTGGTCTTCTGTCAACATGCGAGCCTTACTCTTACCAAAAGACATCGCACCTTTACCGCCACCACCTTGCATTTGGCGCATAAAGAAGATCCAAAGACCAATCAGTAAAAGCATTGGGAACCAAGACACAAAAATTTGTGTTAGAAGGCTTTGACCTTCAATGGGTTCACCGGTCACTTTTACATTACGGTTCATTAAAGTGGTCAGCAGGTTATCATCACGCATAGGCATATACGTGCTGTACTTTGAGTTATCTGTTTTAGTTACATTAATATCATAACCACTTATGCTGACCTCGCGTAACTGGTTATTAGTTAACTCATTGATAAAGGTAGAGTAATCCACCTTACGACTATTCGAATCGCTGGGTCCGAAGCTCTGGAATAATGACATCAATACGACTGCAATGACTAACCAGAGGATCAGGTTTTTCGCCATGTCACTCAAGGGATTAACCTCATATTACAACTGTGTTAACAAATAGCTTTAGGGTACTAAAGTTTACGCCCTGTGGCTACAATATATACCTCACGAGAACGAGACCGCGAAGCGTCTGGTTTACGAACTTTCACTTTCGTAAACAGGGAGCGTATTTGCCCCAGGTACTCATCAAAGCCTTCTCCCTGAAACACTTTGACAATAAAACTTCCCCCGGGAGCCAGCACATCACGACACATATCAAGCGCTAACTCTACTAAATACATGGATCGAGGAATATCGACCGCGGGTGTTCCGCTCATGTTTGGAGCCATGTCAGACATGACAACCTGGACTTTATTATCACCTACTCTATCAAGCAATGCCTTCAATACAAGTTCATCACGAAAATCGCCTTGAAGGAAATCGACACCAACGATAGGATCCATAGGTAAAAGGTCACATGCGATGATCCTACCTTTATTTCCTAACTGCTGTACGACATATTGAGACCACCCACCCGGAGCAGCACCTAAATCGACAACGGTCATACCTGGTTTGAAAATGTTATCACTTTGCTGAATTTCTTCCAATTTAAACCAAGCTCGAGAGCGAAACCCTTTTTTCTTTGCTTGTTGAACATATTTATCACTAAAATGTTCTTGTAACCAGCGGCTAGAGCTTGCCGAACGTTTTTTATTGGCCATTGCGTTTTCCAACTATCATACACTTAGCAATCAAAAATTTTACTACTTCACTCATTTTACCGCATCTTGACGACATTTTATGGTGATAAATGAGAGATGGCGTTAGAATAGACCGTTTTCAATCCCAACTAAGCAAAAATTAATGATGACTCTTAACAAAAAACAAATTCAACACCTGAAAGGGCTCGCTCATCATCTCAATCCTGTCGTTATGATCGGTAACAACGGGTTGACTGAAGGCGTTCTTGCAGAAATTGAAATCGCTCTGGCACATCATGAGCTTATCAAAGTCAAAATCGCAGGCGAAGATCGAGATGTTAAAAACTTGATCGTGGCAGCGATTGTGCGTGAAAGCGGTGCACAGAATGTACAAGTTATCGGAAAAATGGTTGTTCTTTATCGCCCTTCTGAAGCGCGTAAAATTATTTTACCGAAATAAAACTTATACCTTTATATAAAAATGCCATAACTAACTCTATGGCAAAAAAGGCCTTTTCAGGCCTTTTTAATATTACCACAGGATAGCATTCTAGTTTTCTATAGAAACGTAAAATTACAAATTAAATATATTCTACGTTTAAAACTTCATACTCTACTTGGCCGCCTGGGGTGTTAATGACCACCACATCATCTAACTCTTTACCAATCAATCCACGGGCAATCGGTGAGTTGACTGAAATTAAGTTTTCTTTAATGTTTGCTTCATCATCACCAACAATGCGGTATTTTTGCTCTTCTTCAGTATCCACATTGAGTAACGTCACCGTGGCACCAAAAATAATACGTCCATTATTTGTCATTTTAGTGATATCAATGACTTGCGCATTTGATAATTTTGCTTCAATTTCTTGAATGCGGCCTTCACAGAAACCCTGTTGTTCACGAGCTGCGTGATATTCCGCGTTTTCTTTTAAGTCGCCATGTTCCCGTGCCTCAGCAATGGCCGCGGTAATTTCTGGGCGACGAACAGTTTTTAGATATTCCAGTTCTTCGCGTAATTTTTCTGCTCCGAGAACTGTCATAGGGATCTGATTCATGTGTTAATACCTCAATACTATTCCTAATAAAAAATAGGTATCATCCTGATTTTTTATACTAACAACACAGAGAAAAGGTTCTACTTTACTCTTCTCAAGACAAAAAAAGACACAGGCAGCCTTAATGAGGGCCTGTCCCTTTATATATTCGATGAATAGAAAATAATTGTAACTTTCTACCCTTTTGGTTGGGAAGTAGTAAAAACCTCCCTTATCTAAAGCTAAACTAAATCTAACACAAGAGGCCAATGGCTTCACGTCTTATTCTCGTTTTAAAAACAGGATAAGTAATATTTTCTGATAATCAGATAATCACACGTGTTACCGTTTACTTTTGCCCTCATTGCCCTTTAGTATTAGCCTCTGGCAATCAACACTATAGCGTTAAGCTTATAGTTACGGATAGAGAAATTATGCGCTTATTACCTATATTCCGCGGAATATTTTATACCTTGAGTCTGTTAAGCTTTTCAACCCTCGCCATTCCTGTTGAAAAATATATAGAACTTTTGCCTGATGGCACTCAAGTCGGTTTAATCACCCAAACTGTTGGCGCATCCTCCCCTAACCTAACTTATAATGATAATCAATTATCTTTGCCAGCCAGCACACAAAAAGTGGTCACAGCTTTAGCCGCCCTATTGCAATTAGGGGGCGATTATCAATTTACCACCACAATGGAAACGGAAGGTAAGATAAAAAACAATCAACTAGAGGGTGATTTAATTTTCCGTTTTAGTGGTGATCCTACGCTAACTCGCCAGCAATTACGAGCAATGGTTGCCGTATTAAAACAATCCGGCGTCACAAAAATAACGGGAAATTTATTAATTGATACCTCTGCTTTCTCCAGCCATGACAAAGCGCCGGGATGGGTTTGGAATGATATGACCCAATGCTTTAGTGCCCCACCAAGTGCCGCTATTGTAGATAAAAATTGTTTTTCCGTCTTACTGCAAAGTGGTCAAAAAGAAGGTGATATCGCCACCATACGTAAAGCGTCTTTTTATCCTGTCACGGTTTTAAGCGAAGTTGAAACCTATGAAAAAGGCTCAACACGAACCCGCTTTTGCGAATTAGACGTCACGGTGAGAGATTTAAATACTTATGTGATAACAGGCTGCATTCCTAAACGTGAAGAAGCCATGCCGCTGATGTTTTCCATTCAAGATGGTGCGCACTGGGCAGGTATATTGCTAAAAGAAGAGTTACAACGTGCAGATATTGAGCTGGACGGTTATGTCAAACGCCGCTCCCAACCTAAAGCCCCTGTTACTGTTTTAGCACAAACACAATCTAAACCGTTACACACTTTATTGACGACGATGTTAAAAGAGTCTGACAATATGATTGCAGATGCCGTATTTAGAACTATTGGTCGTGAATATTATGGTGTAGCTGGCACTTGGCGTTCAGGGGCGGATGCCACTCGTGCTATTTTAAAACAAAAAGCGGGCATTGATTTAGCTAATACAATTATGGTGGATGGATCTGGGCTTTCCCGCCATAACCTGATAGCCCCCGCAACCATGATGCAAGTATTACAATATGTCGGACAACATGATAGTGAGTTAAATTTTATCAGTATGCTTCCTCTTGCCGGTCATGATGGTACATTGCAATATCGTGGTGGTTTTACTGAAGCGGGCGTCAACGGTAAAGTTTCCGCTAAAACAGGTTCACTCAAGGGAGTGTATAATCTAGCTGGCTTTATGACCACAGCCAATGGACAGAAAGTGGCATTTGTACAATTTATTTCTGCCTACTCTCCCCCTACACAAAATCGCAATGCTGGACGCGCCTATTTGGTTCGTTTTGAAACGAATTTATATAAAGATATCTATAACAATAGATAGCACTATTATTTGTTAGAAAGTAAAAACGCCTGAAAATTCAGGCGTTTTTTATGTCTCACTATCTGTATGTCTATACGATACCGAGACAACAATACCGATAAAAAGAGAGATTAACGTTGGTAGATAAACTCTACACCATCATCATCTTCTTCATCCCAATCTTCGTCATCGTCTTCAAGGTCAGGATTTTCAAGTTGTTCTTTATGGTAGTCATCCCACATAAAATCAACTTTTTCTTCAGTGGCTAAAGCGGTAGCAATATCTTGCTCACGTGGGGTTACTTTCAGGAATTCCATAATATCCCAACAAAGTTTTTTCACCCCTTCTTGGTTGATAGCAGCAATCATATAATAATCACCTTCCCAACCCAACGCTTCAACTATCGCTTGCGCTTTCTGTTTTGCTTCATCGGCATCAAGCAGATCCACTTTATTGAAAACTAACCAACGTGGTTTTTGTGCCAGTTTATCGCTGTATTTTTCTAATTCAGAAATAATGATTTTGGCATTTTCAACGGGATCAGAACCATCAATAGGATCGATGTCGATCAAATGCAATAATACACGGCAACGTTCTAAATGTTTCAGGAACTGGATCCCAAGACCCGCGCCATCAGCAGCCCCTTCGATCAGCCCCGGTATATCCGCAACTACAAAGCTTTGATGGCTGTCCATACGCACAACACCTAAGCTAGGTACTAGTGTAGTAAATGGATAATCTGCCACTTTGGGTTTGGCTGCCGAGACGGCTCGAATAAAGGTAGATTTACCGGCATTCGGCATACCTAACATACCTACATCCGCAAGTAGCATCAGCTCTAACAGTACTTCACGTGATTCACCTGGTGTACCCATTGTGCGTTGACGTGGTGCACGATTGACTGATGATTTAAAACGCGTATTCCCTAAACCATGGAAGCCACCTTTAGCGACCATTTGTTTTTGACCATGTACCGTTAAGTCAGCAATGATCTCACCTGTAGCAAGATCACGGGCACGCGTCCCCACAGGGACATTAATAGTAATATCTTGACCACGTTTTCCCGTACAATCACGGCTTTGGCCATTTTCACCACGCTCAGCGCGGTAAGATTTAGTAAAACGGTAATCGATAAGGGTGTTGAGGTTTTCGTCTGCAACCATGTAGACATCACCACCATCACCGCCATCACCACCGTCTGGTCCCCCTTTCGGGATATATTTTTCTCGACGAAAGCTTACACAGCCGTTACCACCGTCGCCAGCGACGATTAGGATCTTGGCCTCATCAACAAATTTCATGATTTTACTCCGTATGATAGCCATTAACGTGCTGGATGGCCGAAATTACCCAGAGATGGCCTTTTTTAAATATAAAAAGCCCCGCAACAGACTGTGCAGGGCTTTTAACTCGGTGTTTAAAGGACCGGTAATTATTCAGCTTCGATGCTGATAAATTTACGATTGTTTGGACCTTTAACTTCGAATTTAACTTTTCCGTCAGCTAACGCAAACAGGGTGTGGTCACGACCACAACCAACGTTAGTACCTGCATGGAACTTAGTACCACGTTGACGAACGATGATGCTACCTGCTAATACAGCTTCACCACCGAAACGTTTTACACCTAGACGTTTTGCTTCGGAATCGCGACCGTTACGAGTCGAGCCGCCAGCCTTTTTGTGTGCCATTAATCTGCTCTCCTAAACCTTAAGCGATACCAGTGATTTTAACATCAGTAAACCACTGACGGTGGCCCTGTTGTTTACGGCTGTGTTTACGACGACGGAACTTAACAATTTTAACTTTCTCGCCGCGACCGTGAGCAACCACTTCCGCTTTAACTTTAACGCCCTCAAGGATTGGAGCGCCAATTTGAATGTTGTCGCCATCAGCGACCATCATGACGGTGTCAAACTCAATAGTTTCGCCAGTTGCTACTTCAAGCTTTTCTAAGCGAATTGTTTGACCTTCGCTGACTCGGTGTTGTTTACCACCACTTTGGAAAACCGCGTACATATAAACTCCGCTTTCCGCACACTCCCAATATGTATAATTTGAGTGCACAATTAAAATATTCACATAGGGCGCGAATTCTACGCAAATTTAGTCGCGATGACAAGTATAGATCGCAAACAACCAGCAAAAAAAAGAGTTTTTTACACAATATTTATTTCAGCCATTTTTAAAGTACAATCTAAATTATAAGAGAGTAAAATCTATGGCATGATCATTTTTTATTAATTATAACGCGCTCATTGGCGAGCCAAAGTCGAAAAACATGAATTTAGAATCTATTATAAAACTCACATCCGCTGATATGGCTGCGGTAAATGACGCAATTCTTTACCAGCTTAATTCAGATGTTTCTTTGATAAACCAGCTTGGTTACTACATCATTAGCGGTGGTGGTAAAAGGATCCGCCCAATGATCGCTGTTCTGACCGGCCGAGCTTTGGATTATCAAGGGGACAAACATATCTCTGTCGCCGCTTTAATTGAATTTATTCATACCGCAACATTATTGCACGACGATGTTGTTGATGAATCCGATATGCGTAGAGGCAAACAAACAGCTAATGCTGTGTTTGGTAATGCTGCAAGCGTGCTGGTAGGTGACTTTATTTATACACGATCTTTTCAGATGATGACGGATCTTGATTCCATGCGCGTGCTAAAGCTGATGTCTAGCGCAACCAATGTGATCGCTGAAGGTGAAGTATTACAATTAATGAATTGTAACGATCCTGACATTACTGAAGATGACTATATGCAAGTTATCTACAGTAAAACCGCTCGTTTATTTGAAGCTGCCTCTCATGCGTCAGCCATCCTCTGCGGAGCCACTCCAGAGCAAGAGAAAGCTTTCCAAGATTATGGTCGTTATCTTGGTACCGCATTCCAGCTGATTGACGATTTACTGGATTATGATGCAGATAATACCCAATTAGGTAAAAATACCGGTGACGATCTGGATGAAGGTAAACCTACTTTGCCTTTACTTCATGCCATGCACCATGGTAACGAAACAGAATCACAACTCATTCGTCAAGCCATTGAAAAAGGTAACGGCCGTCATTTACTCGACACTGTGTTAAAAACGATGAAACAGTGTGGCTCACTGGAATATACCCGCCAAAAAGCGGAAGAAGAAGCCGATAAAGCCATTGAGGCGTTAGCGATTATTCCTGATTCATCTTACAAAGATGCATTAATTGGCCTTGCGCACGTTGCTGTGCAACGACAATCGTAATTTTCATACCTAAACCCCATAAAGTATGAGAAGCCCGTCAGAGCGACTATGTCGACTCTGGGGGGCTTTTTAATTTTTGAACCACTTCTTCATTTTCTCGTTCGATCTCTTCTTGATTGTCAGCATCAATATAGCTAATTAACTTAGCGAGACCTTCTCGTAAAACAAATTTTACGATTTTTTCACGCTCTGATTTTGTTAGCTGATAATAAGCTTCCACCCAGATAAGAAAGGCATCCTGACGCTTAGATAAATATTCTGCAGGAGGCTCATGCGCCGCTAACACACTCACCACCTCTTCAGGGAGGCTTTTAACCGAGTACTCAACGGCTTTACCTTGTACTCCACGCTTACGGCGATTTTCCCATCCTTCACGGCGTGCCATTAAATTGACCCCTTGTGGAGAATTAGGTAACCCTGCAAGCCCTACTAATTCTTTTGCTGTATACCATTCTTTTTTCATGATCTCATCTCACATTCAACTAAGAGGTTAGTCAGATATCGGTTGCGGATAACGCAATAGCGCGTTCTTTAAAGTCGCTTAATCTTTGACGATCTTTTCTAAAAAACTTCTAATACCATCCCGCAAGATCAGCTCTGTTACTGTTTTTTGTTCACCATCATTAAGTTGTTGGAATGCTTTCACCCAGATAACGAGTGGCTCCTCTTTATTTAGTTTGTAATGTGCTAATGGTTCATAAAGCTCCAGAGCAATTAAAGTTTCTTCTGGTAAACAAGAGTAATGATATTCAACGCCATTTCCTTGTTTATTAGTTCTCTTTTGTTTTAACCAAGATTCACGTTTAGCTTTTGCATTTACACCTTGTGGTGATTTAGGTAATCCACCTATACCCGTCAATTCCATTGCCGTATACCACTCTTTTTTCATTACGTTTCTCTAAAATTGTTATCAACTTCAAAAAAGAAATTATTAAGAAAAAAATCAGAAATATTTTTAGAAAAATAATGTTATTTTATTTTCTAAATAATCAGTTTAATGCTTTTAAGCATTTCTAATAAACTGTTATTTATACCACTAACACAGCATTTAATTTTATAGAAAAAGGATTAAAAATGATTTCAAGGAAATCTGATTGGCATCCTGCCGATATTATTGCCGCACTCAGAAAACGAGGCACAACACTGGCAGCCATCTCTCGCCAAGCTGGTTTAAGCTCTTCAACACTGGCTAACGCACTGTCACGCCCTTGGCCAAAAGGTGAGAAAATCATTGCTGACTTTCTAGGTGTAGCGCCTTCGGAAATTTGGCCCAGTCGTTATTTTCATCCTGAAACAGGAGAATTACTTGAACGGAAGATACGCGACAAAACCAATAATTAACTAATAATTACATATATTATAATTAATAAAAAAAACCGCTGATACACTATCAGCGGTTTTTATTTAAATTTACATTATTTTAAAGCAAAAAGGTTATTTTTTATTTATTAATAAATTCTTCGCCAAGAATTATATCTTTTTTCAATACATCCAACATGCCATTAAGAGATTGTTTTTCAAAATCACTTAATTGACCGATTGGTAGATATTCTTCAACACCATTCTTACCTAAACGAACAGGTTGTGCAAAGAAACGGGCATGTTCACCATCGCCTTCGGTATAGGTGCACTCAATAACATCTTTTTCGCCATTTAAAGCACGGATCAATGAAAGACCAAAGCGCGCAGCTGCTTGTCCCATTGATAATGTGGCTGATCCGCCACCCGCTTTAGCTTCAACAACCTCAGTTCCCGCATTTTGAATACGTTTTGTTAATGCAGCAACTTCTTCATCAGTAAATGACACACCGGCTACTTGAGATAGCAAAGGAAGAATAGTGACACCTGAGTGTCCACCAATGACCGGAACATTCGTTGTTTGTGGATCTTTGCCTTTTAATTCAGCAACAAAAGTATTCGCACGGATAATATCCAGTGTTGTCACACCAAATAGGCGTTTTTTATCATAAACACCGGCTTTTTTCAGTACTTCAGCAGCGATAGCAACCGTAGTATTGACTGGATTAGTAATGATACCAATAAGCGCCTTAGGGCAGTTTTGTGCAACTTTTTCAATAAGATTACGCACGATCCCTGCATTTACATTGAAAAGATCAGAGCGATCCATACCCGGTTTACGGGCAACACCGGCAGAAATTAAAACAACATCTGCATCTTTTAATGCAGGAGAAGGATCTTCGCCAGCAAAACCTTTTACCCTTACTTGAGTAGGTATATGACTTAAGTCCGCTGCAACACCCGGTGTAACCGGAGCGATATCATATAAAGAGAGTTCACTACCAGCTGGAAGCTGATTTTTAAGAAGAAGTGCCAGTGCCTGACCAATACCACCCGCTGCACCGAGAACTGCTACTTTCATTCTGATACTCCTTAGTTTACGAGATAGTGGAACGCCTTTGATATACTCACTATTACGCAACACACCTAGTAAAGAAAACAATTATTTAACAGCTATATTGCATAATAAGGCATTTGTAGTAAAAAATAATACTTCGGTTATTCTAAACAAATTGCTTATCTGTTAATGAGATAGCGGGCACTCTTTTGAGAAATAATTCCAATAAATATCGCTAAGTGCTAAACGAACTATCTCATATTGCATAATCATTTAAGATTATCATTTAGTTAACAAATTATTTACCTAATCAAGATTATCGCATTCAATATCGAGAAATAAAACTTTTTTGAGTTAACACACAAAAACACACATCAACCAAGAAGAGAAACAAGATTAACGGAGCTAATGTTGCATAAAAATTCACTTCTCTGCATAATGTGCGAGTTATTGATAACTCACTAAAGGTGAACTATGCGCACTCCTTCTAAGCAAGAAGACTTGGTTAAAGCATTTAAAGCCCTGCTGAAAGAAGAAAAATTCAGTTCACAAGGCGAGATTGTAACCGCATTACAAGAAGCTGGTTTTGATAATATTAACCAGTCTAAAATCTCTCGTATGCTAACAAAATTTGGCGCAGTAAGAACGCGTAATGCCAAAATGGAAATGGTTTACTGCCTGCCAACAGAACTTGGTGTACCAACAGCAAGTAGCCCATTGAAAAATTTGGTACTTGATATTGACCATAACCACTCAGTAGTGGTTATTAGAACCAGCCCCGGTGCCGCACAGCTTATTGCACGTTTATTAGATTCTTTAGGTAAAGCAGAAGGGATCCTCGGAAGTATCGCTGGTGATGACACTATTTTTTCTACACCCGCGCCAGGATTCTCAACAGAAGAACTACGAGATGCGATTTTAAACCTATTTGATCAGGAATTATAAATAGCGACTTCAGGAAAATAGGTCATAAACAGTAAGCCACTGAAATTTCAGTGGCTTACTTATTTAAATTAATATTGATCCACAGATGATTTTGGTGTGGCTAATTTCGCCAGGAGTTTTTCATGTATACCACCAAAGCCACCATTGCTCATGATCAAAATATGATCACCCGGTTTAGCTTCTTTAGCAACCATCTCCACTAATGTATCAATATCCGTGCTCCAACGAGCAGGCTGTACACACTTCTCGGCAATATCACTGACTAACCATTGAATGTTAGGTGGCTGAAATAAGAAAACTTCATCAGCACGTCCCAATGCCGGGGCGATATCATCTTTACTGATCCCCATCTTCATCGTATTAGAGCGAGGTTCTAATACCGCAATAATACGTGCTGTTCCGCCAACTTTACTACGTAACGCTTCAAGGGTTGCTAAAATCGCCGTAGGATGATGGGCAAAGTCATCATAAACACTCACTTGATTTACTTCACCCCGTAACTCTAAACGACGACGGGCGTTAATAAATTTATTGAGTGCTGCGCATGCATCTACCGGTAATACACCAACGTGGTGAGCTGCCACAATGGCCATTAAGCCATTTTGCATATTGTGTTCACCCGAAAGTCCCCAACAAACCTCACCGACTTGCTCACCTTTATGGAACACTGCAAAGTGGCTACTGTCATTACTGATCTTTTTCGCCTGCCAATCACCCGTCTCACCGGTGTACTCTTCCTCACTCCAACATCCCATACCAATGGTCTGTTTTAAGTTCAGATCGTTATCAGGCATGATAATTTTGCCACTGCCCGGCACAATACGGACTAAATGATGAAACTGTTTTTGAATCGCCGTTAAATCATCAAAAATATCCGCATGATCGAATTCCAGATTATTTAAGATAAGCGTACGTGGCGAGTAATGAACAAATTTAGAACGTTTATCAAAGAAAGCACTGTCATACTCATCAGCTTCAATAACAAAAAACGGGCTTTCCCCCAATTGTGCTGAAACTTGAAAGTTACCCGGCACACCACCAATTAAAAAACCAGGTTGATAACCACAATCTTCTAAAATCCAAGCCAGCATACCTGCCGTAGTCGTTTTACCATGGGTACCCGCAACGGCCAAAACCCAACGCTCAGGCAAAATATAGTCATGTAACCATTGTGGCCCTGATGTGTAAGGCAATCCTTTTTCAAGTACCGCTTCAACACAAGGATTCCCTCGAGTCATCGCATTGCCAATAATCACCATGTCAGGAGCAGGTTCCAATTGTTGTGGATCATAACCTTCGATTAGCTCAATGCCTTGATTTTCCAATAATGTGCTCATTGGAGGATAAACATTTGCATCAGAGCCAGTTACTTTATGCCCTTTCGCTCGAGCTAAGATGGCAAGACTTCCCATAAAGGTGCCACAAATACCAAGAATATGAATGTGCATGAATTTCTTTCCAATAGCATGAAGTTGGTCACTATTCTAACCATCAAAAAGCAGATTAGAAACGGATTAACCTTTGAATCATGCGATTCTTTGGATAAACTTGCCACTAATAAGGAAACTTTTTTCCTTTTTATATTTTATCCATTCACATTCAGGACCCACGTCATGAAAACATTAGGCGAATTTATCGTCGAGAAACAACAAGATTTTCCCCATGCAACTGGCGAATTAACGGCATTGCTGTCAGCCATTAAGCTTGGGGCTAAAATTATTCACCGTGATATTAATAAAGCTGGGTTAGTCGATATTCTTGGCACTAACGGTGTTTCTAATGTTCAAGGTGAAGCCCAGATGAAACTGGATCTTTACGCGAATGAGAAACTAAAAGCAGCACTTAAAGCTCGTGGTGAAGTTGCGGGGATCGGTTCGGAAGAAGAAGACGATATCGTTATCTTTGAAGGTGATCGTGCGGAAAATGCCAAGTATGTGGTATTAATGGATCCATTGGATGGTTCTTCTAATATCGATGTAAACGTTTCCGTTGGTACTATTTTCTCTATTTACCACCGTATTACGCCTATTGGCCAACCAGTGACACTAGATGATTTCCTGCAACCCGGTAATCGCCAAGTTGCTGCGGGTTATGTCGTTTATGGCTCATCTACTATGTTGGTTTACACTACCGGTTGTGGTGTACATGCCTTTACTTACGATCCTTCTTTAGGGGTTTTCTGTTTATCTCACGAAAGTGTTCATTTTCCGCCTACCGGAAATATGTATTCAATCAATGAAGGTAACTACATTAAATTCCCATTAGGGGTAAAAAAATACATCAAGTATTGCCAAGAGCAGGATGCAGCGACTAACCGTCCTTATACAACTCGCTATATTGGCTCTTTGGTTGCGGATTTCCATCGTAACTTGCTCAAAGGGGGGATTTATATTTACCCAAGTACGGCAAGTCATCCAAATGGTAAATTACGCTTACTTTATGAATGCAACCCAATGGCATTCCTCGCGGAACAAGCGGGTGGTAAAGCCAGTAATGGTAAAGATCGTATTTTAGATATCAAACCAACAGAGTTGCACCAACGCATGCCATTCTTTGTGGGTACTAAAGCGATGGTCGAACAAGCAGAAGCATTTATGGCTCAATATCCAGACGAAGAATAAATTTTCTTTTTGTCAGGATATAGTTAAACCGGGCTTAATTAACGCGTCCGGTTTTTTCATCTCCCAAAATAGCTAATTCGTGTATTTGTTGCTTATTTTTACCTCAAAAGGCAACCTGTACGGCAAAAAACGGGTATTGTTAAAAACTTTTCGCTATACTACGAGCCACGTCAAATTAATTTTTCATAGGAAATTTTTTATGAGCCTGAATCATGTTCCTGCTGGTAAAGAACTACCAGAAGATATCTATGTTGTTATTGAAATTCCAGCCAATGCTGATCCAATCAAATACGAAGTTGATAAAGAAAGTGGTGCACTGTTCGTTGACCGTTTTATGTCAACAGCGATGTTCTACCCATGCAACTACGGTTACATCAACAACACATTATCTTTAGATGGTGATCCAGTAGACGTTCTGGTTCCAACTCCATACCCATTACAACCAGGTTCAGTCATTCGTTGCCGTCCTGTTGGCGTACTGAAAATGACTGATGAATCAGGTGAAGATGCAAAACTGGTTGCTGTACCACACACTAAACTAAGTAAAGAATACGATCACATTAAAGATGTGAACGATCTACCTGAATTATTAAAAGCTCAAATCAAACACTTCTTCGAACATTACAAAGATTTAGAATCTGGTAAATGGGTAAAAGTTGATGGTTGGGAAGGCGTAGAAGCGGCTAAAGCTGAAATTCTGTCTTCTTTTGAACGCGCAAAAAAATAATTCTGTGTCATTAGAATTAGCGTTGCTAAGTAATCCATTGGTTGCTTAGCCAAAATAAGCCCACTTCAAATGTGGGCTTATTTTATGATTATCTCTTTTTTATGGTTTAACCGCATAATAAGCATTACGCCACTCACCAAGGTGATCGCCATAGCGATTATCATCAATATATATACTGTCGAAATATTCCCTGTAGAGAAAAAGAGCAATCCCCCAACAATAGGCAAAATCAGTTGATTAAACAATATAATCAGTGAGGAAATGCTGGCTAATTGTGTCACAGGAATAATTTCTATTCTTAACATCCGTAAAATATTCCCTGAAAAAACCTTACCAATAATGGATAGGGCATAAAAGAGAATAAAAGCCGTGATATCATGTTGAAAAATAACCAATAGAAAAGAACTTATTGTAATGATACAAATTGATAGAGACATTAATAATTTTCGATTTAAATAATGGGTTAGATAACCATATAAATAAGTTCCTATCACGCCACAGATCCCCGCAGAAATATCAATAAAGCCATAATATTTAATGGGTAAATTCATCGATTGGTCGATCAACGCCGCCCCACTCGACTCAATTAATCCATCAAACATATTATTGCCGATAGCAATTAAAATAGAAAAAACCAAAATAGGAGACGTAAAAATCACCACTATCCTTTTCGTCACCTGTAATGTCTCTGTTAGGCTATGTAACTGAGTGGCAGATTGGCGCTGTTTTGGTACTAGGTAAAAGAACAAAAAGAACACGGCGTTAATGAAATAAAATAGACAGGGAATAATCAGTAAATAATGGTAACCATAATCAATAAATAACATGCCGATTAATGGGCCGATGATCATGCCCAAAAAATCCATTCGAGACATTATATTAATATGATGTTCTTTATGGCGACTCATCAAGGCAATAATTTTTTCATATGAAATCAGTGTCTGTGAATTACCAATAGAAATTAAGCTACCCACTAATCCAAAACTAATTGCAATAACTAAATCAGAGGAAAAATCTACTATTAATAAAAATAAACAACCGATAATTTTACAGCTATCGGAAATAACAGAAACAGGACGGACACCTAGACCATCAATATATTGACCAATAAGCGGTATTAAAAAAATACGTGGTAACCACCATAAAGCGTATGTCAATCCTGCATATTCAATGCTTGTTGTTAATTGATAAACAATAACAGGTGTCAAAAAAACCATTAGACCATCTGCACTTAATACCAAAAAAAGCATATAGAAAAAGACAATACGCATAATAGAGGTTACACCTTTTCTTTAATTAATACTTTAATAGGCTGATTATTTTCATCATAAACAATAATCGATTTTGGGGTATGATGGGTGGGCTTATGTTTCATTAACGCTTGTTGTTTAGAAACAAGAAATTGATAATAGGTTAAATCTGCTGCTATTTTATTAACACGATAAGCTTGATAATTTTTATTAGCGATTTTCCAATCAATCACATCATGACCCGGAATATATTCTTTTTCTTCGTCCAAATAGATAACAGGTCGATTGACAGTAATGATATTCGCCATATTAAATAAGGCATGGGCAACACCACAGGGGATCACTAATTCAATATTGGGTGCCGGATCAAAAACCATTTCATCTTCATAAAATAGCGTAGGCGAATCTTCACGCATATCCACCAGCTTAATAGTGATTTTACCCGAGGTATCTCCTAAAAAAGTTAAATGATCTTCTTGCCCTAAATGTAATCCATAAGAGTCGAAATCATAAGCCTCCTGACCATGTTCAACTAGATACATAGGGGATTGTCGCGTTAATGGGACAATGCCACTCTCTTTGCCCGTATGCAGGGTCGCCATTTCACGAAATTCAACACCTAAAATAGTGGATGTAGGTAATGATTGTTTTTGAACATCGGCAATTTTCTCTCGCAACCTTACATTAATTTCATCGCCATTATCTAAGCGAATTTTACGAGTTTCAGAGTGTAAAAATCGATGTTGGCTTAACCACTGCTGTTGTATCTCAGCAACTCGATAGTAGACCAGCGCCGAAGCTTCTTCTGTCATCGGCTCATAGCCTTCAATCTCATTAATATCGATATCTTCCGGCAGATTTATCACATCATTATTAGGTGACCAATTTAATGTTTCATTTGCTAATTGCTCAATAGTAGGTAAAAAAAGAGAGTAGCTATTTAAGGTAAAAACATTTTCTAGATGGGAAAAAGTATGAGCAACTCCTGGGGGAATAATAAGTGTTCTTGCGGATGATGGGGTTATCTCCAAACTTAATTCTGATTTAAATGTCGGTGAGTTTTTACGACAATCAATAAATTTAGCCAGTATCTTTTGTTTTTTATCACCTAAAAAGGTGAGTGTATCTTGCTGGCCAAGATGAATGCCATACTGCCCATATTTAAATTCGCTTTTACCGTGATAAACAATATTAATAGGATAGGTTGTTGCGAAAGGAATAACATAAGACTGATGTTTTCCATTATTCACTCGCCAGCGTTCAATCCAATGTAATCCGACAATATTAATATCTTTATTAAGTTCATTAATATCCTTATTCACTATTGCCTCCTTTCATTTAAAAAGCAGCCTTACGGCTGCTTATTGATTAAAGACTGACGACTTCGATATCATAACCAAGTGACTTCGCACTTTTTAGTAACGCATCTAAGCTAGTGGTGTTTAATTTTAAATACTTATCATCAGCAGGTGCATTTTTAATACCTGCAAGATAAGCTAATTTATCTAATGCTTCTGTTGCAACAGTTTTAGTTTGTAGCATCATATCCGTAAAACAATGATTGACTATATTATGTTTTACATCTTTTGGTGGATTATTATAAAGTTGAGTAATATCGTTTAATTTGTCCATAAATTACCTTATTTCGCTATTTAATAATAAGTCGTTATCTCTTTCCTTCTTAAGCAAAACTGTTTTAACACTGAAGTTATTTTTCTGTCAATCAGCTCTACCATTAATTATTTTCATATCAATTTAGATAAAAAACGAAGTAATAATTATTTATTTAAATTTTAAAATATAAATACTACTTTTAGTAAAAATAAAAAAGCTCGATATATATCGAGCTTTTTTAATCATTATTGAGTCAGCTTTCGTAAGCCTATTACTCTTCTTCGTGGCGTTTTAGCCAATCTCCACTTTTGATTTCTCGCAACCCATCAACTGGCTTTTGATAAAGATAGATCCAAGCACTACCATAAGGTGTTGATATCAACTGGCGCTTGTAATCTTGATCATTTTTTTTCAGTTCATCAAGCTCCGTCAAAATGGAAGGCGTGATCCGATAAACTTCACATTCTATTTCACCATCACCTTCAACCACAGCAGGATAAAACCCTAAATCATAGAGTTTATACCCCGCTAATTTATACTCACCTAATAGCTGTGCGTAGGTCATCCAGTGATGGTTACCCTGATTTCGCCGTAAACTTCCATAAACAATAATTCGCATATAAATTAAAACTCAAATTGATAAAGCAGATCTATTGCCTGATTCATACCAGACACTGCTTGTAAATACAACCTGGGCATCAAGCGATAACGTAATGTTAACGTCGCTAGCGAATCAAATATACCCATCCCATACTTCACTTGTAAATCATCAGTTATCTTACCACTGACGACAACTTGTGAACTATCCCCTACACCTTGTGTATCTAACGCTAAATCAGAAATACCAAAGGTTTCGCCAATACGTCCTACGAGTTGTCCACTTTGTCCAACACCTAATCCTATTAGCATGGCTGTCATTTGTGCTGAATCAGAATCACCACTTGCTAATCCTTCCCCTCTTAACAAGTAGGATAATGCTTCTTGTTGTGTTTTGGCCGGCTCAGAGAATATTTCCACTTTCGGCTTATCCGCAAGCCCGGTAACTTTAACCCCAGCAATGACATTATCTGCCGTATTATCAGGGTTACGTATCGCTTCAATATTTAAGTATGGCTGATCAACCGGCCCTGAGAACAAGATTTGCCCTTTACGTACTTGTAAATCTTGTCCATAAGCTTTGAATTCCCCGCGAGGAATATCCACTTGACCATTTAATCCCAACCCTTGCTTACTTTGAGCAACTTTTAATGCCCCTGTTAATCTGGCTTTCAATCCAAAGGCATCTAATGTGACATCATCGCCAATATTAATCGCCAAATTACTTTGAATAGGTATAGAAGTCTGCTTTGGTGCTATAGGTTGTAATTCTTTATCCAACATCACTTCATCAGAAGAGGCCGACACCGCAGACTCGGGTAATTCCTGCACCACGATACGAGCCCAAGGGATATCAATACGTCCATCTAATTTAAGCAAATGTGGATTAGCTTCAAAAACTAAGTCTGGGTTAACATCAATACGAACCATTGGTGGTAATGACACACGCAGTTTGTTGCCATTCGCAGCCACCACGGCACGCCACTCATCTAGTTTGCGCCAGTCCGCATTCCCCGTCAGATTTAAATAACCTTCCGGTGTTTCGATTCTACCGCTTAAATCAGAAGTCGCACCATTAAAGCGAATATCGACATTCCCTTTGGTGATGTCAAATGGGATCCAGTGACCAACTACTTTTAACTGGTTAATACCAAACTGCCCAAATAGCAATGGTGATTGTGCATTCCCCCCTAAACGTAGCTGTGCCCCTACACTACCTTGTGCTATTTCACCTTTACCCAAGAAAGGCTTAATCAGATCTAATGTCAGATTATCAATATCAACCGTACCTGATAATTGACGTGTTTTTTCTAGATCAGCAACATTGACATGGCCTTTAAAGTCACCATTACCGGCAATACTAATTAACCATTGCAAGGTCGCTTTACCATTATTGATGCCCGCATTTAACGTAACTGCATCAAAATCAATAGGTAATACCGTACCATCGACATTTTGTTTTACACCAACGCCCTGACCTTTAAGGTTAACTGACGCTTTAGGTAATCCGCCTTTCGCATTCCAAGTTGCCGTTGCATCTCCCGTAAAGACACCGCGTAGCGCAGTTTCAGGAGGTAAGAATGGTTTTATCATGGCTAAATCAAAGCGTGTTAACGTGATTGCCGCACTACCACTCTCACCTACAGTGATCTCTTTAGGTACACACAGTTGTGCATTAGGATTTACCCAGCAATGTGAACCAATCGTCACTTGCTGTTTTTCCGCTAATAAATTTAGCGCCATCGCTTTATTTAAACGCCATTCGCCTACAGGCGTATCAAATGCGGTATTGTTAAGTGTGCCTTGCCACTGCTGTTTTTCTTTATCAAACGAGCCGGCTAATGTCAGGCCACCCGATACGGGTTCCCCATCCATTTTCAAGGTAAGCTTATGCTGTTTTTCTGTCCCGGCCGCATCTAGCGTTAATTGACGAATAATCAAATCAGCCTGTTTTAACTGACGTGCCGTAATTGCCAGTTTGCCACTGATCACGTCATCTGACTGAATGTCACCTTTAACCACAACTGACCCAACACTGATCTGATCTTGCCATTTGATCCCTTGTGCATTGATATCAGCAATAATTTTCGGCTTATTAATATCACCGCGAACATTCACTTTCCCTTTAATAACGCCCGCTAACCCCGGCACTAAACCATTTAACCCCGGAGCATTGATGTTCGCATCAAGCGCCCACTGCTCACCTAAGTGCCCCGCAATATCGAGATTATTTTTACCTAGAATTAAGGTTAATTGAGGAATATTCCATTGCCCCGAATCATTACCATAGGCGTTTCCTCGCGCCTTAATAAGATTATTTTTTAAATTACCATCTAAGGTAATTTCAGGCACTCGCAGTTGCCAACTGCCTCCATACAGGCTACCCGTTGTGGCAATACGTCCATCTAATTTCGCTGGCATATCGGGATATTGTTTAGCTGTATTAATACCAGAGATAGTCAATAATGCATTCCAGCTAATCGCCTTACTCCAATCTGCCACACCGGTAATATCCGCATGACCTTGTAATGCAGCTAAACGCAAACGAGTGAGTGCTATTTTCTCTTCATTCCCTTTAGCGTCTAGGGTCAATTTGGCTGGCGGGATCTCTTGTCCTTCAATATTAGAACGTAATGAAAGATCATAATTATCCGTCTGCCCATTAAGACGTAGTCGAGTATCATTAAGTTGATACTGCACATCTCCCGTTAAAGGCCAGCGCACTTTTTGGCTCTCTAAGGTTAATTTTAGTGGAAGATGTGCTTTAGCGAGCTCAGCTTGTGCATCAAGGCTTGCGGTAACAGTTCCTGTTAAAGAGAGTGCGAGTTTTAATTCATCAAGTATCGCACCTTGTAAGGACAGTGTTGCTTGCTGATCTTTAAACTCTTCCAATCCTGCCATCTCACGAAGCATCGCTTGCATATCTAGATTAACTGGCCACTGTTTATCCAGTGTAATTTGACCGTTTAAACTGACTTCGCCTTCTGGCGCATCAATACTGAGCCTAGTGAGATTAACCTGTTGACCTTGCGTATTGGCTTGAAAAGAGAGTTGATTAATAGTCACAGGCGTATCACCACTAACTTGTAACTGTTTACCTTCTATCCCCTCCACATTGATATCAACAGGAATAATAATTTCGGGTAACTGCGCTAATAAAGGCTTGGCGAAAATTGTCTTAATAGTGTCAGCTAGTGCCTGCTCTTGCTCTTGCGGTGTTTTAGGCTCCGCTTGAGGCGTCGTTGCTGCAACTTCTTTTACATCTTGCGCCATGGCGGCAACACTACCGTCTTCGGGTGTTTTCGGTAACGCCACCAACAAATCATTAATGACTGTCGGTTTTAAGGTAACTTGACGCCCTTCCCATTGTGCTGCCGTAGTAAACTCATTGAGTGATAGGGCCATATCATCAATTTGTACACGCGTATTGGCTAATGAGAGAGAGTTTAAATAGATAGGTAAAGGGGCATTAAGCTCAGTTAAAGGCTCAGAAGGGGGTGTTTCTTGTGCTGGAGGGAGTGCACTGGTATCTACATTGACGATAACATCACGTGTGCCTAAGGCCTCAACACACAGTTGTTTGTCCTTCAAGCAGCTTAAATTTAAGCCTAGTGATAACTCCCCCACATTGACGTCTACACCCGGCATTTGATACTCAACACCCGTTAAACGTAAATCTTGCCAACCGCCATTAACACTATTAATGGTTAAACCTGGCACCCAACGAGCTGCACTATTAATGGCAAAATGTAGCCCTGATTGCGTCCCTAAAATCCATGCAAGAGCACCTAAAACCAGTAAAATGATGATAAGTAGCGTTAGTGTTATCCTTTTCAACCACTTCATCATAACTCAGCTCCTAACCCAATATAAAACTGTAACTTACGCTCTTCACCACTATTGACTGGAACGGCTAAATCAAACTTTACAGGCCCTACTGGAGATGCCCAACGAACCCCCGCACCAGCACCTGTTTTAAAATCACTTTTCGTAAAATCGTTAACGGCTTCACCACTATCAACAAATACAGCTCCCCACCAATTTCCAGTTACGTTATATTGGTATTCAGCAGATCCCGTTAGCATTCTTGATGCCCCTGTTAATTTACCTTTGCTATCTTCCGGTGAAATACTTTGGTATTTATAACCCCTAATACTTCTATCGCCACCAGCAAAGAAACGTAATTCGGGTGGTACTTTCTCAAATTGATTCGTTTCAATCCAGCCAAACGTCCCTCTGACCACAAAACGGTGGCCTTCCCAAGGTGTGCGTATCCACACTTGCTGAGCTTGTAGGGCGAGAAATTCAACATCAGATCCCCATATTTTATTGGAATAATCGACTGAATAACGTTGGCTATCCCCCCAATAAGGCATCATGCCACCCCGTTGGCGTACGCGACTTGCATTCGCACCAGGATAAAGCAACATGGTTGTATTGGTCACATCACCTTGGGTAAAGTGGCTCAGACTCCAGCGGGTATTAATACTGTATTGCCATCCCGTTGACATATCCCAGTTACGAGAAACGTTCAGTGTGGTGGTATCCGAACGAGTATCATTTAAATCTGTACGTTTATAGCCGCCTTGAATGCCATAATATTGTTCTAATGGGTTAACTTTTAATGGAATTTTATAATTAGCACCAATAGATTGCTCAGGCTTAGAAATACTCATATTCGATGTTAAACTATGGCCCCTAGAATTTATCCAAGGTTTATCCCACTGCATATTTAATCGAGGTCCGACATCTGTGGCAAAACCGCCCCCTAGCTCCATATAGTTACGTGAACGAGGGGTAACAACGGCATCCATTGGTAGCAAATAATTGCCTTCACTACGTGCTTTAGCGATATTAGGTGTGACAACCGCCGAATTAAACCATCCTGTGGCAGCTAAGCGTCGATTAAACTCTGCCAAATCTTCAGAAGAGTAATATTCCCCTTCTTTAAAAGGCACAATATTTTGTAGGTAGTCTTCACGAATTTGTGAGCCAGTATAATTCACTTTACCAAAACGGTAACGTTCACCACTATTAAAGACAAAATCCCAATAAGAGGCGTGATTATCTAAAGAGACACCGAGCTGGCTTTTTTCCATATCTGCATCAAAGTAACCACGACGAATAGCAAGCCCTGTTAACGAGCCTTTTAATTTTTCATATTCGGCATGATTTAACACACTATCAAGAGGGGGAGTGTTTTCTTTAATCACTTTGGCATATTGTTCATCTGTTTTAGCTCCCCCTTCCAGTACAATATTGACCCCTTTTAACAGTACGGGAATACCAAGCTCAACCTTTGCTGTTAATACAGGGCGTGTCGGAGGGGTATTTTCTTGATAAGAGAAAGTGACCGTTGGCTGATAATAACCTAAAGGCCGTAGGCCCTCTTTAATTGCCTTTTCAACACGCGCACGAAAACGCCCGTCTGGTGCAACTTCTTCTGTTGTTATGTTTGATAGCTGGACTCGTACATTCTTTTCGAGTTGCCCTTCTAAACCTTCTACTTTTAAACGTAAATTTGCCCCATAAGCAAAAGACGTTATAGAAGACAGACAGAGAACGTAGATAACGGAGTATCTCGGCACGTTTTCTCCTCAATATTATTTATATCATTCGGTAATTGACGACAAATAGTTTTAAGCTTTATTGTAGATTTAGTTTATAACAATATTAAACCTTTACCATAGTAAAGCGTTTACAAATATAAAATTTGGAGTTTACCTTGCAACATAAAGCTTATCATCCTGAGCATGCCGTAATCGGCAGCACAACGCCATTAGAAATTTCTGCTAATCATGCCGTCAATGGGCATTCTATCTGTGAGATCCCAGAAAATATGCAAATTGCTTATTTTGCCATGGGCTGCTTTTGGGGCGTTGAACGCCTATTTTGGCAACAACCCGGTGTTTATAGCACAAGTGCCGGTTATAGCGGTGGTGTAACAGAAAATCCCACCTATGAGCAAGTTTGCCAAGGCCGTACCGGTCATGCAGAGGTCGTTCGTGTGGTATTTGATCCGACCCTTATCAGCTATCAACAATTATTGGCTATTTTTTGGGAGAATCATGACCCTTCCCAAGGTATGCGCCAAGGTAATGATATTGGTAGCCAATATCGCTCGGCCATTTATACCCTAACCCCAGAGCAATATGCACAAGCTATTGAGTCAAAACAACGTTATCAACAAGCTATCAATAGTGAAGGGGCACATAAAGAGATCACCACTGAAATACAACCTGCCGGACCTTTCTATTTTGCTGAAGATTATCATCAGCAATACCTATTTAAAAACCCTCAAGGTTATTGTGGACTTGGTGGCATTGGTATCTGTTTTCCACCGGCAAACTAACACTAGCAGAAAATAGCAGGGCGATGATATAATTACGCCCTCTTATCTATCTTTGTGTCTATTTTTATAAAATAGTCTATCACAATATATTGATTTATCTTCGATTATTAACACTCAAGTATTACCCTCTGGATTTAATACTCTGGGTGATGTGAGCCTTATATGCTTAATAGTTTACTCATTGTGCTTTTGCTGTGTGCCATTAGCGCCTTTTTTTCGCTGTCTGAAATATCACTGGCGGCCTCCCGTCGTATTAAACTCAAACAGTTGGTTGACGAAGGAAATATCAACGCCGCTCGTGTATTAAAAATGCAAGAAACCCCCGGTATGTTTTTTACCGTGGTACAAATTGGTCTTAACGCCGTTGCCATTTTGGCGGGTATTGTCGGTGAATCTGCTTTTTCTCCCGCATTAAAAGATCTCTTTTCCCGCTTTTTAGAAGCACCTCTCGCGCAACAATTAGGATCGGTCTGTTCATTTATTATCGTCACATCGATGTTTATTCTGCTTGCCGATTTAACTCCTAAACGTATCGGCATGATCAAGCCAGAAGTCATTGCACTGAAAATTGTTAATCCTATGCGTTTTTGTCTCGCCTTATTCCGCCCTTTAGTTTGGTTGTTTAATGGCATGGCAGATCTTATCTTTAAACTATTTAAAATCCCGATGGTAAGAAATGAAGATATTACATCTGATGATATCTTTGCGATTGTCGAAGCCGGTGCAGTAGCGGGGGTATTACGTAAACAAGAGCACGAATTAATTGAAAATGTCTTTGAATTAGAATCACGTACCGTACCATCAGCCATGACACCACGTGAAGATGTTGTCTACTTTGATCGCGAAGAGACAGAAGAAGATATTAAGCATAAAATTGCCACTCAGCCCCACTCTAAATTCTTAGTTTGTGAAGGGGATATTGACCATATTATTGGTTATGTAGATTCAAAAGAGCTACTCAACCGTGTGATCAATGGGCAAAGTCTCAACCTCAAAGAAGGTGTGCATATCCGTAAAGCCCTTATTATTCCGGATACCTTAACTTTATCTGACATGCTAGAAAGCTTTAAAACCTCAGGGGAAGATTTTGCCATTATTCTCAATGAATATGCGATGGTGATGGGCGTTATCACCTTAAATGACGTGATGACCACTTTAATGGGCGATCTGATTGGCCCAGGTCAAGAAGAGCAAATCGTCAGTCGTGATGAGCATTCATGGTTGGTTGAAGGTGGAACACCTATTGATGATGTTATGCGGGCATTAGATATTGATGATTTCCCGGATTCTAGCAATTACGAAACCATTGCTGGGTTTATGATGTTCCGTTTGCGTAAGATCCCCAAACGTACTGACTATGTGAAGTTCGCAGGTTATAAATTTGAAGTGGTGGATATTGATAACTATAAAATTGATCAACTGCTTGTCACTAAAATTGATGATATTCCGCCAGTAAAACCGGTTTTGCAAGAAGCAATACCTGCTCCTCAAACAACGTCAGAAGTGCCTTTTGAGCACGAAGAGCATAAAGCCTAAATCAACTGGTAACAAACTGAAATTAATAACTGAGTCTTATCGTAAAAGCACAAGATATAGACTCAGTTATCTATCAGATAAAAGTTAGCCCATTTCAGCTTTGAGTAAAACCACCTGCTGGTTAACTTCACTCATCACATTAAAATGCAGCTTATCTTTTATTTTCGGCAATAAAATTTTACCGTAATCGAACTCAAATGCGCCCATTCCTTTGATATAAAACCGTCCACGAAATAACGTCTTAACGTAGAGAGCAATTTTTTCTGGGTTATAGCGATTGAAGATCTTCATCTTTCAGTTAGTCTCCCATGCTCAGTTGTGAATTTAATCAGTCATAAAGACCGATCTTTATATACCAAATTTAAAGACCTAATTATAAGTACTAGGTTCCATTTATTTAAATTTCTTATCTATTTTTACACTTATTGACAGTAAAGAAGATAAGTCGAGACTGTGAATACTTTATCTTACACCCTATATGTTAAAAAAATGTATCAACAATGAGGTATTATTCTTTTTTAGCCTCTATGCTTAAATAGCCGATAAAGTCGAATTGAATAATAGGACAATAACGATGCACAAAATAACCTTGGCTGCACTTTTGCTTAGCACATCTACATGGGTATTTGCCCATAATATTACTGAAGAAACTCTCCTACCGGCGATCTCTGTGAGTGACAAAGGGGAGCTTCTTTATGATGGTGCCAAAGATAAATTTAGCTATCAAAATTGGAATAGCGGACTACTTAGTGGCAAAGTACGCACAATTCAACATATCGCTGGACGCAGTAAGGCTAAAGAGATGAATGCGCCACTGATTGAAGCCATCAAACAAGCCAAATTTCCACAAAATAGTTATCAGACAACCACTATCATCAATACTGATGATGCTATCTTTGGTACTGGGCCTTTTGTTCGCGGTAGTGTTGAAGACAGTAAAAAAGAGTTTCCTTGGTCACAATTTATTGTTGATGCTGATGGTGTAGCGCAAAAAGGTTGGGGACTAGAAAAAGAGAGTTCAGCAATTATTGTGCTGGATAAACAAGGAAAAGTTCGTTTTGTCAAAGAAGGTGTATTAAGTGGTGCAGAAATAACTTCCGCCATTAACCTTATCAATGACTTAATTAAAGAATAGTATTTAAATCATCTGTATCGGAGCCCTTTAAACTTAAGGGCTCTGCTCTCGTTAACATTAGAAAATAGAAACTCTAAAACCAGGATTTATCAGTGATTCTCTCGGTGAATAATCAAGTGTCACCCCTTTCCAATCGGTAACATGTGCCCCTGCGGCTATCGCAATAGCGTGTCCTGCTGCAGTATCCCATGTATGAGTAGGTCCAAAACGCGGATAAAGCTGAGCTTTTCCTTCCGCCACTAGACAAAATTTTAATGAAGATCCAACAGCAACCGTTTGGTGCTCACCCAATTGCGATAAATATTCTTTTAATTCATCATCTTGATGAGAACGACTAATAACAATCACGGGGGGTTCAGCACGGCTGACTTTTATTGGTAAACGCTGACCACAAGTTTCTTTCCATGCCTGTTTATTGGCTGCTGAGTAGAGAATATTTTGTACTGGTGCATACACAACGCCTAATACTGGCACACCCTGTTCAATCAACGCAATATTAACCGTAAACTCACCATTTTTATTGATAAACTCTTTGGTACCATCGAGGGGATCAATCAGCCAATAACGTTGCCAATGGCGACGTTCTTCCCACGCAGGAGGATCTTCTTCAGATAATTGAGGAATATCTGGCGCAATACTGGCAAGTCCTTGCTTAATAATTTGATGGGCGGCTAAATCTGCTGCAGTAACCGGTGAATGGTCACTCTTTTCCTGTACTTCAATTGGCGCTGATTGTTGATAAATTTGCATTATCGCCTGACCCGCTCGGCGGGCTAATTCGCTGACTTGTTCTAACATAATGCACCTCACTTATTTTTATCAGAATGGTACTCACTCTTATAAAAATCAATTATCTTGCACTCTCTTTACTCTAGTATAGAGACAAAAATAGCCGGAAAAAACCGGCTATAGTGTTATTTTTTGCAGAAGAAGAAATTATAAAATTTCTAATAGTTCTACTTCGAAAACTAATGTTGCAAAAGGAGGAATAGCCGCCCCCGCACCACGTTCACCATAAGCTAATTGGTAAGGAATATATAATTCCCATTTAGAGCCTACTGGCATCAAGGTTAATGCTTCAATCCATCCTGCAATCACCCCATTAACAGGGAATTCTGCTGGCTGACCACGCTGTACTGAGCTATCAAATACCGTACCATCGATTAAACGACCAGTATAATGCACACGAACATGATCAGTACGAGCTGGAATAGCGCCATCTCCTGCTTTCAGTACTTTGTACTGTAAACCAGATTCAGTAACCTGCACGCCTTCTTTTTTTACATTTTCTGCTAAGAATACTTTACCTGCTTCTGCCAGTGCTGCTTGACGCTCTTGACGAACTGCTTCAGCACGCTCATGCATAGTACGTAAAGCATTGTGTAACGTTTCAACAGGTACAGAAGGAGTATTGCCTTCTAACGCGTCAGTCAAGCCGGCAAGCAGTGCTGCTGGCTCTAATCCTTGGAGACCTGATTCAGTCAGTTGTTGACCGACTTGCAGACCAATACCGTAACTTGCCTGCGATTCAATAGAATCAAATGATGGTTTTGACATGAAAAAATACCTGTTTTTATGAAAGTTAGTGCCAAGAATAACAGTGGTAAGCTAGAGCGTAAACCTCCCGTCTTGGCTAATCGCGATTATTCGTCGAAAACGCGATAAATTTGCGCTATTTGTCATGGATTTTGACCTTTCTTGACGATATTTTTCAGACTTTTTTTCACAAGCCCCTCACACAAGCATATAATTAAAGACAAGGTAGCTCTGTTAACCCAGCGCTCAATATCAATATATATGTTCAGAGAGGTACGAAGTGAAAATAACTGACAATCCCTATTTCCGTGAACAAGGATATATTGACGGTATTTGGTGTGATGCAAAAAGCAAAGACACGGTTGAAGTGATTGATCCTGCAACAAATCAGCCCATTGGTACTGTGCCAAATATGGCAACAGAAGAAGCCAAAGCGGCTGTTGATGCAGCCGCCAAAGCATTACCGACATGGCGTGCGTTAACCGCACATCAAAGAAGCACTTTACTGCAACGCTGGTTCCAACTGATACAGGATAACAAGCGTCAACTTGCAGAACTGATGACATTTGAACAAGGTAAACCTGTTGCCGAAGCGGAAGGCGAAATCACCTACGCAGCCTCATTTATTGAGTGGTTTGCTGAGCAAGGTAAAAGAACCAACGGTGAAATTATCCCCTCCCCTTCATCAGATAAGCGGCTTATGGTGATCAAACAAGGGATTGGTGTTTGTGCGGCTATCACACCTTGGAACTTCCCTGCTGCCATGATCACCCGTAAAGCAGCCCCAGCATTAGCCGCGGGGTGTACTATGGTGATAAAACCTGCCAACGAAACCCCCTATACAGCCCTTGCGTTAGCTGAATTAGCCGCGCAAGCAGGAATACCTGCCGGTGTTATTAATATTGTCACCGGTGATGCAGTTAAAATCGGTGAGGTGTTCACATCAGACAACCGCGTGCGTAAATTGAGTTTTACTGGCTCTACAGGGGTTGGCCGTTTATTAATGCGCCAATGTGCTGACAGTGTGAAAAAAGTCTCACTGGAGCTAGGGGGAAATGCGCCATTTATTGTCTTTAATGACGCCGATATTGAGAAAGCGGTTGCAGGTGCTATGGGGGCGAAATTCCGTAACGCCGGACAGACTTGCGTGTGTGCAAATCGTTTTTATATCCATAAAGATGTATATCAACAATTTAGTGAACGCTTTGTTGCTGAGGTTAAAAAACTAAAAGTCGGTAATGGCTTTACCGAAGGCGTGACTATTGGGCCTCTTATTAATCATAAGGCGGTAGAAAAATCACAATCACTCCTTGCTGATACCTTACAACGCGGTGCGACACTGCTATGTGGTGGTGAAAGAGATAAAGCAGGTGAAAATTTCTTTCAGCCTACCGTGGTCGGTAATGTGCCTGCTGATAGTCATATTCTTGAAGAAGAGATCTTTGGCCCCGTGGCACCTTTAGTCATTTTTGACAATGAAGAAGAAGTAGTACACCTAGCCAATAATACCATCTATGGCTTAGCCGCTTATTTCTACAGTGAAGATCCACAACGTATTTGGCGTGTGGCTGAAAATCTAGAATATGGCATGGTCGGTATTAACACAGGTCTAATTTCCAATGAAGTGGCTCCTTTCGGTGGTATAAAGCAGTCTGGCTTAGGTCGTGAAGGCTCTGAGCATGGTATTGAGGACTATATGGAAATGAAATACCTCTGCCAAGGCCTGTAAACGAGGCCACTGATTAACAGTAAAAGTCATCGCAAGGACGCGATTGCTTTTTGCAACCATTATCTCTTATTAATTGACATCCTCCACGCCCTAAAGGACGTGGATCCCTACTGCGTTCAGACTGATGTCTGAATCACCTCGGCGGGTTCCTGCTTCGACGGGCGGTCTGACTGCACCCTCCCTCCACAGGCTAGCACGGCATGTCCTGCCGCTAAAATGTTACGTGCCCCGTTGATATCAGCATTCGCTGTATATCCACATTCAAGGCACTCGAATTGACTTTGTGACTGGCGGTTTTCCTTTGCTGTATGACCACAGCAAGCGCACTTCTGACTGGTGTAGGCAGGGGGTATTGCCAGTACCTGACCACCTCGCCAGAGCTGCTTGTACTCAAGCTGACGGCGCATTTCATACCAGCCCTGCTCCAGTATTGCGCGGTTTAAACCAGATTTAGCTTTTACGTTCCGTCCATGCCGTTCTGTCGTACCTTTTGCCGA